>CAYSGV010000039.1:0-13263 GCA_964430685.1 uncultured Gammaproteobacteria bacterium | reverse complement strand
AATCATTTTTTTTAATTCTTCAATGCCCTGCCGCTTTAAAGCACTGATGGGCGTAATCATACAACTAAGGCTTTGCTCAAGCGTTGTTAAATCAATTTGCTTCGCATCCGTTTGACAAATATCCATGCGATTTAAGACCACAATCACCGGTATACCCATTTCCAATAATTGTAGGGTTAAATAAAAACCGCGTTCGAGTTGGTTAACATCGACAACATTCACAATCAGATCATAAGGATGATTTTGCAAAAACTTTAGTGTGATGGTTTCATCGGCAGCAACGACTTCTGCACATGAAGATAATGAATAAATTCCGGGTAAATCGATAACGTGTATTTTTTGTCCGTTATATTCGTAGTGACCCTCTTTACGCTCAACCGTTACCCCAGGCCAATTACCAACTTTTTGGCGTGCACCTGTTAATGCATTAAATAAAGTGGTTTTGCCACAATTTGGATTGCCTAACAAAGCAATGGTGCAATTTGGTTTCACTAGATACCTAACCGATTAATTCTAATGCCAGTAGCCCAACTTCCTGCTTGCGGACGACCAACGATGTATTGCGTACTGAAATTTCAATAGGGTCGCCCAATGGTGCAATACGTCGTAAAGTAAATTCTGTATTTGGCGTTAAGCCCATTGCTAATAATTTGCGCCTATAGTCGAAGGAAAAAGAAGGCGATTGTTGATAACCCACCACACGCAATTTTGCGCCGATTCGCAGTTGACTAAAATCAATTTTTTTTTGCTTGGTCATCCTATCTATCCTTTGGCTTCTTTCCAACCTATTATCATTATTATTATGCCTAAATCACATCGAATGTCAATATTGTTGAGAATCATTCTCATTTGAAAGCATGTACGCTTATATTTTTTCCCCTTCTTCGTAGCGCGGGCTAAGGAGCCTCTTGGCGACGTGTCCGCGAATCATACTATTCCGCGGACACGGAGCTTTCGCCCCTTTGTTCACGCTACGAAGGATCATGCATAGATTCTGAGCACAAACTCCTTGCACTACCCTTGATAATTATTTATTATGCACATATATTGTTTATTTATTCATTTAAATGGCGACATTATGACTATTAAATCTTCTGGCATAAAACAGATGAAAATCGGCATCGTTGGGGGTACAGGTTATACTGGTCTTGAGCTTGCGCACAAGTTACTGAAACATCCGGCAACCGCACAACTGACCCTATTTATGCGTAATGTCGATGATGGCATAGCCGATTTGTTTCATGAGTCCGCAAACGCAATAAATTTTGCCAGCATGGACACATTTGTATCCCTTGCAAAGAATTTCGAAGTGATATTTCTTGCCACACCTGCTGAAACGTCCATGCAACTCGTTCCGCAATTAATGGCACAAAACCTAAACGTAATCGATTTAAGTGGCGCATTCAGATTAAGCCGTGATGATTTTAAACAATGGTATGGCATCCCGCACACCTGCACTGATTTATTAACCAAAGCCGTTTACGGTTTATCTCCATGGTGGTTTAAAACATCTAGCCAAACTTCAGTACAACTCATTGCCAATCCAGGTTGTTATGCCACTTGTGCTTTGATGAGCTTATTACCTCTGCTCACCACACAACTCATTGCTGCAGAGAACATCATTATAGATGCCAAATCGGGTGCTTCGGGAGCGGGTAAAAAAGCTGATACTGAATTATTATTTTGTGAACTAGCAGATAATTTTTATCCTTATAAAATTAATTGCCACCAACATATACCGGAAATTAGTCGCTATTTAAATGTATATGCAAAAACGGAATCCATGCCTTTATTGCTCACACATTTATTACCGATGAAACGTGGCATCTATATGAATATCTATGCAGATTTAGCAACAAATTTTAAAAACACCAATAGTGATGAGTTATATAATAAGATCGATGAATGTTTCAGTAGCGCTTATCAACACTACCCATTGGTAAAATATAGTTCTGTGCCAAAACAAAAAAATAATAAATTAACGCAATTAAAATCTGTATTGGGAACACCCTTTATTCATATCAATTATCAACTATATCAACAAAAATTAATTATTTTTGCTTGTTTAGATAATTTATTAAAAGGTGCTGCCAGTCAAGCTATCGAAAACTTTAATGTACTTTATAACCTACCGTTACATACGGGCTTAATTAATGTGGAGGGTTTGCAATGATGATAGGTGCCGGTATTTTAAGAACGCCTCTTCCCAAAGGATTTTTAGCGGGCGGCATTAATTGTGGCGTGCGCAATTACCGACCCGATTTAGGCATTATTATTTCTGAACAACCCGCAACCGGTGTTGGTGTGTTTACCCAGAGTACCAGTAAGGCCGCAGCGGTTCTTTATTGTGAAAAGGTACTACCAGCCACGGATATAACCAATAGCGGCCAAGCCAATGCTGCAACCGGCGCACAAGGTGTTACCGATAATCTTGTTATGGCAGAATCCGTAGCGAAACAATTAAATTGTCATGCAAAGCAAGTTTTAACAGCATCAACCGGCGTCATTGGTCAACCATTAGCAATCGATAAAATTGCTGCTGCAATTCCAGAACTGGTGAAAAATGTTTCAACTATTGCAGAAAAATTTGCAGTTTCTATTTTAACCACCGATTTAGTACCGAAAACCGTCATGCAAGAAGTTGTATTAAGTAATGGTAAAGTCAGCATTACTGGCATCTGCAAAGGTTCAGGGATGATTCATCCCAACATGGCAACAATGTTGGGTTATATATTAACTGATGCAAAATTAACCACTGCGCAAGCACAAAATCTTCTGACCCAAGCAGTGAATAAAAGTTTTAATATGATTAGTGTTGACGGTGAAACCTCAACCAATGACTCCGTATTTTTATTAGCCAATGGTGCCAGTGATGTGGTAGTGCAAAGTGATGAAGATTTTAAATTGTTACAAGATGCCATCACTAATGTTTCGATTACCTTGGCAAAAGCGATTGCGCGCGATGGCGAAGGTGCAACAAAACTCATCGAAGTAAATGTCAAAGGCGCACCGAACAAACCTTTTGCTATAGAAATTGCGCGCGCACTCACGGTTAGCCCACTGGTTAAAACAGCTATTTATGGCGAATCACCTAATTGGGGCAGAATAATGGCTAAACTCGGTGCACTGCAAGTTTCAATGAGTTTACTTGAAAAATCATCCATACATTTTCAAGACCATGTGGTTTTTCAAGACAATCAAACAAAATGTGTTGATTTATCCAGTCTAAAAGAATCCATGAAAAACGATACCATTCATATAGTCGTCGATTTTAATTCCGGTACGGATGATGCAACCGCTTGGGGATGTGACCTCTCAGAAAAATACGTGAAAATTAATGCTGGGTATTTATCATGAGTGCGCAACCTACTGAACAAATTATCGAAGCTTTAACTTATTTACAAAAGTTTGCCGGCGATTGTGTGTTGATTAAACTTGGCGGTTCTATATTAAATAATAAAGAACTGGTTAAAAGTTTGTGTGCCGATCTTAAATTATTAAAATCAGCGCATATGACTTTTGTTCTGGTGCATGGTGGTGGATTAGCCATTAACCAAGTACTTAATCAATATCAACTTTCATCAACATTTCAGGATGGCTTGCGTATTACGACCGATGCCATGATGGACCTCATTGAAATGGCACTCTGTGGTCAAGTAAATCAGCATCTGGTACGCACACTGAATTCAGTTGGGGTTTGTGCGGTTGGGTTATCAGGCGCAGACAATCAATTGTTTCAATGTGAACCTTATAGCCAAACTCATAATCGCGTCGGCAAAATTAATCATTTAAATACGGAGCTCATTGAATATTTTATTGCGCAACAATACGATAGAGTGAAAGGAATTATTCCCGTGGTCGCGCCTGTCGGCATGGATTGCCATGGGCAAGCATATAATATCAATGCCGATAATGCTGCCAGTGAATTGGCCATTGCACTGAAAATCAAAAAAATAATTTATTTAACCGACCAAGATGGCATCAATGATCAAAATCAACAACTCATTTCCAGATTAAACTTACAGCAATTAGAAACACTCGTACAAACAAAAGTAGTTACTGGCGGCATGCTGGCAAAAGTAAACGCCATTCTTCATGCACTGCAACGTGGACATGCACAAATTCATATTATTAATGGTAAACGGCCGCATAGTTTACTGCACGAACTATTAACCGATGCAGGCGTCGGAACGTTGTGTGTGCAGGAGTAAATGATGAACAGCAATTATCCTACTCTTCGTAGAACTCCTAAATTTCTCGTCTTGTCATTGCGAGGGCGTTTTACCAATAAATTGTAATCACATGAAGATCAGTACCGCCCGTGGCAATCCCCAACACGAACTACTATTTAGGAGATTGCCACGGGCGGTATGGATTTCTCTTAATTCTTGTTCCTTGGTAGAACGCCCTCGCAATGACAGGAATAAGAGAATCTTGCCTCCGGAACGTAACATTTTATTTAAATGATTGAAGTCATTTCTACCTAAATATAATCCGGGGCTACTTTTAATACTTCGTCGATGCAAACCAGTAATGCTTCAATGGGCATATTAAGCTCATCAAATTGTTCTTTCTTTAACAATTTTTCAGTTTGATAAGCCGCTTCTTTAAGTCGTGGTACACCACAGTAAGATGCACTACCATGCAATTTATGCACATTATCTAATAATTTTTTATAATCCCTTTCTGTATAATCATTATAAATTTGTTCTTTAAATTCAGGTAAACTGTCAATCAGCATACCAAGAATTTCTTTAGCGATTACAGCATTTCCATTTGAACTCAGTACCACTGCATTCCAATCGACAATTTTAAGATCATTAAATTGTGATGCTGTACTTAAGGGAGATTTTACGTCACTTTCCATTGTGTTCACCCATTGATTACGCACGCCCGTTTGTTTCAACGCTTTGTTAGGGCGTGTCTCTACCAACAAATCGTCCTCTACATTCACTTCGGTTTGTTTTAAATTCCGAAATGGAATAATCCGTGAGGTTCCCTGTTCGGTACCGTCTTTCTCGTCTTTGCGTCGGTACCATTTCACTAAACTGCCATGCACTTCTGCGCGCTTAATTGGTTTGATTATGTAATCATCAATACCGGCAGCCTCAAGTAATCCTTCCTCGTGTTCAGATAAATATGCACTGACTGCTATAATTGGAACATGTTCATAGCTTTTATGCAACATCCGAATACGTTTCGCAACTTCAAATCCATCCAGATCAGGCATTTTAATATCTAAATAAATGAGATCATAATCTGCCTGTGCGGCAAGCTGTATTGCTTGTTGGCCATTGCAAGCACTTGCAACCTGCGCGCCTTCCTCATTCAATAAATAAACCAAACGTTGTAAATTACTGGGATTATCATCTGCTACCAAGACTCTGGCATTATTCGAACTAACGCTGGACAATAGTGGTGTCGGCTGAATATTTTGCAATTGATAATTACGTAATAAATCATAAAATGTTGTTTGTAATTTTTTGTAACCAACTGGTTTTATTAAACAAAAGTCAGCACCGCAAAACTCAATATCTTCAAGCAACCGCGCATCACTGGTATTCACCGCTACAATAATCGGCCCTTTAAAATATTGGCGCATTTGTTCTAATAGAAAGCGGAATTTTTGTTCTTGATAAATAAAGCGATTAAAACCTAAAATAGCAATATCAAAACATTCTTGTTTCCCAGAAGCAATCGCATCGATCAACTTTTCTAAGGTCAGATCTAATGGCGCCTCAAGCACACTTAAATTTAAAAAACGACATTGCTGTGCCAATGCAGCCCTAGCCGTTGGGTTTTCATCAAAGATTAATACGCTTTGATTATGTATCAATTCTTTGGTTAACAACGATTCTTCTCGATAAGCCAATCGTTCCAAGCAGCAGCGAAAATGAATGGCTAACTCATCATCTTTGGGTTCATAATGCACGCTAATCAGCCCACCCATCGCATAGACTAATTTTTTCGCCAACGTGAAACTGCGTGCGTTGAGCGCTGCATGCGTTTGCTGTTCATTGTTGTGCTCATCACCATAAAAAGCCAAGAGCCGTTGATAATCATCAGCGGTCACATTTAGACCTTTGGCAATTATTTCAAAGCGCAACCAAACGGAAAGATTTTCTTGCTCTTCATTCAGCACGCGAATAATTAAATCTCCATTACGGCCCAGTTGTAAGAGTTGGCCGCCAAAATGCAAAATCAGTTGTTTGATGCGTGCAGCGTCACCTAAAAACTTAACCGGCACATCAGGATAAATATACGAAATCAGTTCCATTTGGTTTTGATAAGCTTGCGGTGCCAGCAACAATAATGCTTCATCTACATTTTCACGTAAGTCAACCGGACATTTAGCCAATAAGAAATGATTGCTATCAAATAACATTGCTTCGACTAATTCATTAATGCTCGTTGACAACTGTCGCAAAGCAATACGTGCATGCGTTAAATATTCATGTTGATAAGGGGTTAAGCGTGTCTCAGCTAGTAACTCAACAAAACTAATTAATCCATTAAGTGGCGCACGTATTTCATGGTGCATCCCTGCCACTAATTCAGATTTGATACGACTTTCTTTAACTGCATTTTTGCGATCAATTTCAATCTCGACATTACGTACTTCTAGTTGCGCTAAATTTTCCTGCAGTTCCATGGTTTGTTGTTCATAATGACTAAAATATTGTTCAGTTTTTCCTTTTAATAACTTACTTATTTCTTCTAAGCCATTTTCGATTGTTACAAATTCGTTAAACGTCAAGGAAAACTTTTTTGTGGGTGAAATAGTTATGGTTTTAGTAAACGAAGTGTGCGGCTGTAATTCGCTCGACCATGTGAGTTCGCCCCTTTGCAATCGTTTTATTTTCTCTTGAATAAGTGTCAAGGGTGTAACAAATCGTTTACTGATGCGATAATTTAATAACATTAATAAAATGGTGCCAAAGAGCATGATCACGAAATTAATATACATAACTTCATATTGTTTGATTAATGTATAACCACGATCAATTTCTACCACCACCCAACCCAAAACGACATGGTCTGAGAGCGGCGCGGTAACAGGCTTTGCATCCTTAGGCAAAGAGGCAAGGGGAGTAACTGCATTGGTGTTTTTTCGGGACGGTTCATTTCGATTAACATCTGTATGTGCAATGATGGGTGATGAAAACGTTAGCGTTTGTTTATCCTCGGTGACTACGACTTGTGATGGGTTTTTTCCATGAATAACAAATAATTTGGGTTGATGTTGGTGGGTATAGCTGGGACCTGAGTAGCCTATCAACTGTTTTTGCGCATTCAACAAACTTACCGATCGGATTTCTTCATGTTCACCTAGTGCATTAATAAAGGACTGCAAGGCCAAGTGGTCTTGTGCTAAGGTCGAAAAAATTCTCGGGTTTGCAAGTTGCTTGGTAATATCAAAGCCAAGATCACGCATCCCGTCATCTAATACTTGAAATTGACGGTAAGTCAGGTAACCACCCAACAGAAACATGACTGCCAAGCAGGGCAAAACA
Source organism: uncultured Gammaproteobacteria bacterium (assembly GCA_964430685.1). Taxonomy (GTDB): domain Bacteria; phylum Pseudomonadota; class Gammaproteobacteria; order CAYSGV01; family CAYSGV01; genus CAYSGV01. The sequence continues at coordinate 5,749 of CAYSGV010000039.1, read as the reverse complement.
CTAAATAGGAACAGCCAACGTTTTAGCGTCCATTTCTTCATTGAGGTACATCCTCTCGCGTTATCCTGTAGTTTTCATACAAAAACAATTGGTTATGCATTTACCTGCATTTATTTTTGGTTTTTTTCATTTTATGCTTTCTCTACTATTAATCAACTGAATTCAGCGTGGATTGTCTGGAAGGCCCTCATCCGGCGTCTATACCTTCTCCCGCAAAAGAGATGGAGAAGGAGTTAGATTATCACCCCTTTTTTAAAGGGGGTCGCTGAGCACCTGAGCGAGGCGGAGGGGATTTTTACCTAAATGCTTAGTGGGAAAATTTATATCTATGGAAAAAAATCCCTGACGCCTTGATGGCGTCGGCCCCCTTTATAAAGGGGGCAAAAATAAAATCGTCACCCAAGTAAAAAAAGACAGAATAATGCAATGCTGAGCTGCATTACTCATTTAAAAACTCTTTAAGATCAGGTAAACTATCCCCCTTTATTAACCTTGAGCACTGAGCAAAACGCGACCCTTATGCGCCTAAAATCAATAAAACTTGCTGGATTTAAATCCTTTGTCGATCCGACCACAATCAGCCTGCCAAGTAATTTGGTTGCGATTTTGGGTCCCAACGGCTGTGGCAAATCCAATATCATTGATGCCGTAAAATTCGTGCTGGGTGCCCAATCCAAAAATTTGCGTGGTGATACGAAAGAAGATGTCATTTTTAACGGTTCTGATCAGCGCAAACCCCTTGGTAAAGCCAGTGTTGAGCTCATTTTCTCCAATGATTCACAAAAACTCGGTGGTGAGTTTGCACAATATGCTGAGATTGCCGTACGCCGAGAAGTAACCCGTGGCGATGATGCAGCCTATTTCTTAAATGGTGTTCGTTGCCGGCGCCGCGATATTCAAGATATCTTTTTGGGCACAGGCTTAGGTTCGTCACGAAGTTATGCCATCATCGAGCAGGGTACAATCAGCCGTATTGTTGAAGCAAAACCAGAAGATCTGCGCGCGCACATTGAAGAAGCCGCGATGATCTCCAAATATAAAGAACGCCGCCGCGAAACCGAAAATCGCATGCAGCATACAAGAGAAAATCTAGAACGTCTCACAGACCGTCTAGATGAAATGACGCAACAACTCAATCATCTGCAAAAACAAGCTGAAATTGCACAAACCTATCAAGAATTAAAAGCAACGGAACGCACCCTTAAAGCCGAGTTACTCTGCTTGCGTAAACGCGCGTTGGAACAAGAATCAATACATCTTAAAAGCATTGAACAAAAAGTTGAGCAAGAGATTAATTTGGCACGAACCAACTTAGGTTCAGATGAAACGTTAGCTATACAGCTGCAAGAAGAACTCTACACGCTACGTGATCAATATAAAGAACAAGAACATCAATTTTATCAACTCAGCACTGAACTGGTTCGACTTGAACAAGAAATGAAGAACCAGCGTGAAAAAGTGCAACAATGGCAGCAGCAACAGGTACAAACTGAAGAACAAATGGTGCAACTACGTGCTGCAAAAGACAGCGAACAAGAAAAATTAGCACAATTTAACCAAGAATTAGCAGTGCTTAACCCACGCCAAGAAGAAGTAAATACGCTACTGCAAGAACAATTGAGCATGGTGTCAGCTCAAGAAGAACATATGACACAGCGCCAAAACGAATGGGACGATTACAATCAACGCCACACCAGCGCCACCAATCAAGCGGAAGTTGCTAAAACAAAAGTACAACACTTAGAAGAACGATTACAAGAACAGAAAGAACGCCATGGCCAACTCCATGCGGAGCAAAAACAATTAGATTGGCAAGCTTTGAATGCAGAAATTGAAGTTGCAACTGCCGAAGCGCTTAATCACCAACAACACATTCAAACAACCGAACAAGAAATACAAGCGGTACAAAAATCAATTGAACAAAATAAAGCTGAGCAACAACAAAAGCAAAAACAAGCACAACAAATACAGCTTGAGTTGCAAACCTTACAAAGCCAACAGACTTCATTAAATGCGCTGCAAAAGATTGCTTTGAATCAACACCAAGAACAATTGAATACTTGGTTAAATCAATCCAAACTGACAAGCGCCCCCCGGTTAGCCCAACAAATTAAAGTTGAACCAGGTTATGAAAAAGCCGTAGAAACCGTGCTTGGTTACTACTTAGACAGTATCTGTTTAGATAACTTTGTAGATACTTTGTCAGATTTAACTGATTTTCCCGGCTGCTCGTTAAGTTTGCTCAACACACAAAATAGTCATGCAATAGCACAATCACAAAGCAACTTAACGCCACTGCGCAATTTTATTGCGGCACCATCATCTATCGCGCAGTTAACAGCCAACGTTTATGTCATTGAAGATTTACCCAGTGCGCTAAACTTATTAACGCAATTGAATCCACATGAATCATTTATTACTTTGGATGGAATATGGGTGAGTCAAACGTGGTTACGTACTTGTAATGATCAAGATCCACATACAGGTGTTATTAAACGTGAAGCCGAATTAAAACAAATTAATCAACAAATTCTTGAAAAAGAAAGCGAACAACAAGAAATCAATACACAAATTAATTTGTTGCTGCAAACCATTGCAGAAGCGGAACAGACGCGCGAACAGTTGCAACAACAAATAGTCGAACAAAAAAATATCTATACCCAAGCGCAAGCAAAAATAGGCATCAAGCAAGCTCAAGTCACGCAATTACAAAATAGACATGCACAAATTGAACAAGAACTTGTGAAAATAATGCAACAGACTGAACTTGATCAAGCAATGCTACTAGAAACAAAAAATGTTTGGGATCAAGCGCTCGCACAATTACAATTTAATACAGAAGAACATCAAACGCTAACAACGAAGCGGTCACAAAGTTTAGCCGCGCTGCAACAAGCGAGAAATCAAGCGAATCAAGCTAAAGAAGAAGCACATAAACTCAGCTTACAATTGCAAGGCATCAATAATCAAATTGAATTTACCCAAAAACAAATTGTTAGTTTAGAAGCACAGTTATCAGCGCTCGCACAAGCACTGACACAATATCAACAACAAATTGATGATGCCAAACAACCGGCTTTAGCACATGAGGCAAAGTTAGCTGAACTGTTGGCGCAAAAGAGTACGTTAGAACAGTTGCTGGCAGCCGAACACGCCAAAATTGATGGCAAAGAACAAGAACAGCAGCAAATTAACAAACGTAAACATGAACTGCAACAAACACTGGATGCGCATCTTGCCAAATTACAGCAAAATCAGTTGCAACACCAAAGTGTCACCACCAAACTGGAAAATCTGGCTGAGCAGTTTGCCGAAATCAACTGCAATTTCGATGACGTACTGGCAAACTTGCCCGCGAACGCTAAAGATGGTCAATGGGACAAACAGTTACAAGCAGTAAAACAACAAATAGAAGAATTAGGTGCCGTCAATTTAGCTGCCATTGAAGAATACAGTGCACTGAATGAACGTAAGACCTATCTGGATCGCCAACATGAAGATCTCACCACTGCTTTGGCCTCTTTAACTGAAGCCATCCAACGTATTGATGAAGAAACCCGTTCACGGTTTAAAGCGACCCTCGATCAAGTGAATGAAGGTTTTGCACAATTTTTTGCTAAAGTCTTTAATGGTGGCCGCGCTGAATTGAGGCTGACCACAGATGATTTACTCACAGCAGGCGTTCACATTACAGCCATGCCACCCGGTAAAAAGAACGCTAGTATTCATTTACTTTCCGGTGGTGAAAAAGCGTTAACCGCATTGTCGCTGGTATTTGCCATGTTTCAATTAAATCCAGCCCCATTTTGTCTATTAGATGAAGTCGACGCACCACTAGACGATGCGAATGTTGGGCGTTATTGCCAACTCGTGAAAGAAATGTCTGAGCAAGTGCAATTTATTTATATTAGTCACAATAAGTTATCCATGGAAATGGCCAATCAGTTGATAGGCGTAACCATGCAAGAACCAGGTGTTTCACGCATCGTCGCCGTGGATATTGATCAAGCCGTTAGCTTAGCGGAAGCAAGTTAATTTCAGTGCTGGGCTGTCCACACGGCCGCAATTCCTAAACATCATTCCCGGCGAAGGCTGCAAGATGATGGTTATAAAACTCATTAATCGCTACAGCCGGAGACCCGGGAAACCAGAATAATTTTACTTACGAAGTTTATAATCTCCGTACGATAGATTTATCCTGGATTTCCTGGCCTTCGGCCACATCGTTCAATTGCTTTTTCTTAAATATTTTGCGGCCTACGCCAGGGAATGACATTAGGAGAATGTTCATGGTTCCGATCGTGAATGATTGTATTGTAAATAACTAAAAAAAGGCTAACATAAGACACTAAAATAGCACACATCGGTTTGCAATTGAAAACGACTGCAACAAGTTAAACTTAAATTTTTTTGTAGGAGAATCAAAATGGATATGACAATGGTCAGTTTGGGGGTTGTATTCATTAGCGGCACAGCGCTCATTGCGATATTGGGATATTTTCTATATCAAAAGCGCAAACAGCTGCATGCCTATCAATATGCGGCCGTTGGCAGCATGGATGATCCACAATTTTACAGCCCTGAATCCACGAACGATCAAGAAAACTATTTCGGTCAGTTTAGTCCCAATACCAATGTACCCTTATCACCTGCAGAAAATCGTTATACGTTCACCCCGCCGCAACCACAAGAAACACCGGCTGAATGCAACATTTTACTGGGCACTAAGCACGAACACACATTTACCCATACTGCACAACCGTCTATTAGCGATGATACATTCAATGAAGAAAATTATAGCTTTGAGACAACCCATACCACACAATGCGATATTCATGAACAGCCCTTGAATCAAGAAACTGAAGTCAATAGCGAGGAATTGTTCTTATCTGTATATATCTTGGCTGAGCCCAATCGTCCCTATGTTGGCTATGAATTACTGCAAGCATTGCTTTCTTCCGGCTTACGCTACGGCGATATGAATATTTTCCATCGTTATGAACGTATCCACGGTCGCGGCACACCTTTGTTTAGTTTGGCTAGCGCTACCGAACCAGGCACGTTCGACCTCAATCGAATGGGAGAAGTTTCCTGTCAAGGTCTTTGCTTATTTATGGATTTAAGTGATGTGCGCGATCCAGTCATTGCTTTTGAAAAAATGATTGATACTGCGAATCAATTGGCCGATGATCTGGGTGGTGAAATTCGTGACCAAAATGGCCAGGTCTTCACAATCGAAACTTTAAATACTTACCGTGAACAGGTCAGACGTTTTGTCGTGGGCAATCATCAAATTCAAGACGAAATAATTAGTTAAAGTGTCGTATATTGATGCAACAATTCCCTATTCCCGCTGCTGTGAATACGCGTGTTCAAGCGCTGCGTGATGAAATCAACGAACATAATTATCTCTATCATGTTTTAGATGCACCGCGTATTTCTGACGCGGAATATGATCAACTCTTTCAAGAACTCACTGCCTTAGAAAAAAAGTACCCACAACTCATTACCCCTGATTCGCCCACACAACGTGTTGGTGAAAAACCTGCTGCTGGATTTCCTACCGTCCGCCACTTAATTCCCATGCTTTCTTTAGATAATGCGTTTTCTGACACGGATATCCATGCCTTCGCCAAACGTATTCGTGACCGATTACAGGAACATGAGACCAAACATTTAGACATCGAGCAGCTCTGTTTTGATTGCGAACCCAAATTAGATGGCTTGGCTGTTAGTTTACTTTATGTTG
>CAYSGV010000038.1:0-13326 GCA_964430685.1 uncultured Gammaproteobacteria bacterium | reverse complement strand
AAATTATCAACAGCGTCGATTTGAAGCTTCGTTTCGTTTTGCGTTAGCACGCTTACGCGAAAATGTGGAAGCTGTTGCATTTTATCGTGGTGAAGAGCAAGAACAAAAACGTTTTAAAAATTTATTTCAAAATATTATTGGCAATTGGCGTGCCATCATGGCTAGGTATATGCGCTTTAACTGGTTTTTAAATGGTTACAATAATGCCTCGAAAGTTTTTCCAATTTTAATGGCGGCACCTCGTTTCTTCTCAGGTGCGATTGCATTAGGCGATTTAATGCAGATAGCCAGTGTTTTTGGTAATGTGCAAGGGGCGCTATCCTTTTTCGTCGGCAGTTATGGCCAGATTGCAGATTGGCGTGCATCCTCCCAACGATTAACGGATTTCAATTTTAAAATACAAAACTTACAAGCACGCAAATTACAACCCAGTATACAATTTGACCAATCTCCGGATAAAGCAATCCATTTAACCAACTTAAATTTGCATTTACCTGAAGGCAAACCCTTGCTGTGGTTACCTAAGCTAAGTTTGCCAGAGGGCCGTTCAACATTAATTACCGGTCCTAGTGGTCTGGGTAAAAGTACCTTGCTGCGTGCTATTGCTGGTATTTGGCAACATGGCTCAGGCAATATTGCCTTACCCAATGACTCTAAAATTGTTTTTTCGCCGCAAAAACCCTATATGCCGTTGGGTTCATTGGGAAATGCCTTGGCTTATCCACAAGACTTTGCGCAATTTCATTTGGATGAGATCCAGCAACAGTTGCAACAATGTGGTTTGACGCATTTGCAATATCGCTTAGAAGAAATACAAGATTGGTCGCGTGTTTTATCTTTAGGTGAACAACAACGTGTTGGTTTTGTGCGTATCTTATTACAAAAACCCAATTGGATTTTTTTAGATGAAGCTACCAGTTCATTAGATGAACCAGCAGAAGCGAAACTTTATCAAATCCTACACGAGGCATTAGATGCAATAACGGTAATCAGTGTAGGGCATCGTACCACTTTGCGCCAATATCATCATGATGAATTAGCATTTGATAAGCTTGTACAAGGACTATCCAGCCACGGTGAACAATTAGACTTATTGATACTCAATCCAAACGATGCAACGAATCTAAATATAAATAGTTCATTTAACACTCCTTATCAGAGTTGAGGTTGCATATCGCTACTTGACCCCTTTTCAATGAATACCTTATTATTTATGCATGATGACAAGGAGTATTCAGATGAAAATTGTTATTGCAGCAGATAATTGCGGCACAAAATTAAAAGAAGTTATCAATTTATCATTGCAAAATAGAAACATTGCTGTAATTGATATTGGTGTTCATACAACGAGTGATGAGATACCTTACTATAAACTGGCACAACAAGTAGCACAAAAGATAATTAAGCAAGAAGCGGATTTTGGCATTTTGTGTTGTTGGACAGGCATGGGCATGGCAATTGTTGCAAATAAGTTTAACGGTATTTATGCAGCAGTTTGCGAATCACCTTTTGCCGCCAAACAAGCGCGAATTATTAATAATGCAAATGTATTGGCATTAGGTGAAGCCATCACAACACCAATTATTGCCAAAGAAATTTTAGACGCTTGGTTAGATGCATCGTTTTGTCAAAACACATCCTCAACCGAACAAATATGGCTTGAAGAATCAATGACTCATATTGCAAAACTCGAAAAAAAGAATATGGAATATTGATAGCGCTACATAACGCAACAAACTTCTCTTTCTTTTAGTTTATCTTTTTCGCTGCTATGGATATAAAATCCTAGTTTTTCGAAACTTTCGACAAAAATAGTAAATGCATCTTTACTAGTGAATTCAATAATAAGAGATGATGTATGTATACCGTGTGTAGAATGGTTAATAATTTTCATAGAATCTATTATCATTGAATAATTAACTGGAGAGTCTCGGAGCAAACAATCTTTTAATTTTTGTAATTGAGCCGAGTCGCTTTCAACCTCAGCCTTCGTATAACGTTCTACTTTATCATGCAGGATAAACAATTTCGGTCTGTTTTCATCACTCATATCTACTTTTAATATGAATTTCCCGGTATTTATATTATTAGCGGATAATTGTTCAGCAAAAGTGGTTTTGGGTGGAGCTGCTGGTTTTGATTTATGCAATGCAGGCGATCTGGCTGCCAGCATGGCTTTTGCTGATACAGCGGATTGCCTCCCTTCTAGTGGAGCAGGAGCAATGGATTGTAATGATTCAATTGGTTGCGTATTTGTTTGTTCGGGAAAAACTTTAGCTGCACGTAAAGGGACTGTCATGGCAGGATTATCTAACAACATGGGAACTAAATTTTCTCTATGTACCGAAAATTGCTTGCGTAAGTAAGGAATACCATTTTCGGGAAAACACCTTAGTATGGCTCCATTACGTAGGCTAAATACCAATCCATCCCTCGAATAGTGTTCAAACAAACTTAACATTTGAGTAGCTTGCGGTTGTTTTTCTAAAAGAGTAATTGCAACGACTGTGGCCAACGCTTCTTGCAGCTCACTAAACACACCTGGGGTTGCTAGAATGGGTTCAAGAATTTCAAGTGGACTGGTGCACTGAGAAATTTGAATGGCATACTGTAAAGAATCATCATACAGCTGGCCCATCATATTTTTAGGCATGTGTTTTAACGGATGGATGACAAAGTAATTTTCACGTTCAATAGGAAGAGACTGCTTCAAAAAATGGAGCAAGTCGGTTGCGTTGGTAAAGAGTATGCGCAGCAATTTTAGCACTTCAGTTTGGCCATACAGCAAAGATAAATTTCTATTTGTTAGGCAATCTATCTCTATAGCGGTAATTTCATCTCTAAAAAATGAACACATGAACGCACGCATTTCAACATCATCTTGTTTATCATAATAAGCATTCACTATATTTAAGATAAAATAATTTGCACTTTCATAAGGATTCGCAAAAGCAACGTCTAAATTTTTAAGTAATGCTTGTATTTTATTGTCTTGTGTGAAACGAAGCAGATCTTCTTTGCTAGCACACATTGTGAAGCACTTGAGTAGTTCCACTTTATCTTGAGGTTTTAAAGATGCTAATTCACTGACGGACATCTTTGTTAATAGTGCAATAATAATTTCACGTAAAGCGGCAAGATTGAGCTGAGTTCGATGGTATACATCATGTAAAATGGCTAAACCCAGTCGTTTATATTTCACGCCTAATTGTGTAATTTGTTCTGGACTAAAACATTTTGTTTGTTCGGGGTCTCTAAGCATGAGTTCAGCATTATCTGGATCATCCAGCATAATACTAAAGGCCTCAAGTGAAAAATATTCTGTAAACTTAGGATCCGGTGCTGTTTGCCTGGACAGTGCATTATCGGATGCAGTATGGCTTGATGGTTTTTTAACCTTAATCTCAGGAGGTTTTTCCATGATTTGAGCCTCATTTTCTGGTTATGGTGATCTTTATTAAAAGAATATGCAGTTTTAAAAGTGAGCTATTGCATAGATGACATTCAGAAATAGTGTAGCAAAATCAATAGGTCAAATAAAGCCCAGTGTCACTCATCGCGTGCAAACGATGCACGCGACGATAGAAATTGCTACTGATTCAATTCAATTAACACTTAATTTTATTTAGGACCAGCGTCTTTAATGCTTTGCGCAACGTCAAAGCGTTTGAAGTTTTCTTGAAACTCTTTAATTAAGATTTGTGCATGCTGATCATGTGCTTGCTGGTTTTGCCAAGTTAAACGTGGATTTAATAATTTTCGTTCAATTCCTGGTAGGGCAGTTGGGATCGCTAAATTAAATCCGGGTAAATTTTCAAATTGCGCTTGTTGAATGGCACCACCTAATATTGCATGCACGACCGCACGCGTGGTGGGAATTGCGAAACGCTCACCACCTTCACCATAAGCACCACCAGACCATCCTGTATTAACGAGATAAACGGTTGCACCAGTTTGCTCAATGCGTTTCATGAGTAATTCAGCATAAACTCGGGCGGGTCGTGGCAAAAACGCTGCGCCAAAACAAGTACTGAATGTACTTTTGACTGCGGCCGTTTGACCTATTTCAGTACTACCAACTAATGCAGTATATCCACTTAAGAAATAATAAGCGGCTTGTTCTTTAGTCAATTTAGCTACGGGTGGTAATACGCCATGTAAATCGCAAGTTAAAAATAATACAGCGTGTGGATGTCCCGCTTTATTTTGATCAATACGCATTTTGATAAATTCGCGCGGATAAGCTGCACGTGTGTTTTGTGTTAAGCTACCGTCATCATAATCGGGTTGTAAGGTAATCGGATCAAGAACAACGTTTTCCATTACCGTACCAAAACGGATTGCATCCCAAATGACTGGTTCACGTTCTTTGGAAAGTGAGATGCATTTAGCATAGCAACCACCTTCAAAATTAAATACGCCTTGATTACTCCAACCATGTTCATCATCACCAATGAGATAACGCTCTGGATCAGCAGATAATGTGGTTTTGCCTGTACCGGATAAACCAAAAAATAAGGCCACGTCTTTGGCAGCCCCTACATTAGCAGCACAATGCATTGGTAATACATCATGAGCAGGTAATAAATAATTCAACACTGAAAACATTGATTTTTTCATTTCACCGGCATACGCAATACCACAAATAAGCACCCGACGTTGTTCAAAATTCAGAATGACTGCGCCTTCACTGTTGGTGCCATCTTTTGCTGGATCACATAATAGTCCGGGAACTTGTATCAATGTCCAATGTTCTTCAGGATGATAATCCATAGATGGATCTGCAATAAATAAATTTTGCGCGAACAAATTATGCCAAGCCAGTTCTGTAATGACTTTGACTTTGATGTGATGTGTTTCGTCAGCACTCACACGCAAATGCGACACGAAATGTTCCTGATCTTTTAAATAGTGGATGGCTTTATTCCAGAGTTGTTCAAATTTGTCTTGGGGAAAGGGTTGATTAACGTTGCCCCAATCAATGAATTGTTCACTTTGTGGATTTTTAACGATAAAACGGTCTTTGGGGGAGCGCCCAGTACGTTTACCAGTGGTTACACGCAATGCTTGGTTGGCCGCTAACATTCCTTCTTGCCGTTCAACGGCTATTTTAACGAGTTCTTCGCGGGAAAGATCGATGTGCATAGTTTTTCCAGTGTGTTCATTAATAGTTGCTGACATGTGCATTCTCCTTGAGATTTCAATGAATTTAACATTCACCTGTCGTTATTTATTCATGCTATTTAATATGGCGTATATTATCCGAAACTGCTTTGAAACGCACTTTAAATTTTATGCAATGAAAAATGATGGGATTGTGTATTTTTGGATTGATAATCTAGGCAAATCTGTTAAATAAACCATCAATCACACGCAGTATTCATTTTCAGGACGTAGTGGGAGTGGTTACGGACTTTGATTAGGATGACACACACTGGCAAATAGGTATTATTTAACAATATTTAATTATTGACAATCGATAATTAATTCTCGTATTATGAGTGCTTTCTTAATCAAATGGAGTCACTCATGGATAAAATACAACAAGTGAGTCGTTATTTTCGGATAATTTTTCAAATTCTATTCTTTTTGGCGCCAGTACCCGGTTTATTTTTTTGGTACCATTTTTTATCAATGCCTCCCGCACAAGTTGCGCAAATGTTGAATTTACCAGTTGATCGTATTTATATCTCTGTGACCAGTGTAACACTTGGTTACTTAGCAGATTTAATAACTACCTTTGTATGGATGTTTGGCTTTTTTCAACTGGTCAAATTATTTAAAAATTATGAGCAAGGCAAAATATTTACCGTCGAAAATGCTAAACGTTATCGTATTTTAGCTATGACTATTTTTGCTTCGATTGCGGCGAAAACACTATCGGGAACATTGGTCAGTATCGCAATGACCATCTTTCACAAAACAAAACCACTCTTTGGTGTAATTGGTATATCGTCGGACGAAATCATGCTTGTCATCGTTGGTTTGGTAACTTTACTCATTGCCTGGATCATGACTGAAGCGAGTCGTATTGCAGATGAAAACGCCGCAACCATATAAGCACTTCATAAAGAGCACCTAAATTAATGAACTGGTGTTGGTGTGAGGGCTTTTAACAATGTAGGAATCAATCATGCGTATTATTGTTAATGTAGATGTGATGCTCGCCAAACGAAAAATGCGCTCAAACCAATTAGCAGAAAAAATTGGCATCACTGAACAAAATTTATCTATTTTAAAAACCGGCAAGGCAAAAGCAATTCGGCTTGCTACATTGGCATCCATTTGCAAGCATTTACAATGTCAGCCTGGCGATATTCTGGTCTATGAAGACGAAAGCTAAATTTCTTTATTGGTAATGGTTAGCATATTGATCAAGAAATACACGAATCATTTTTTGATATTGCGTATGTCGTTTTTTAGCGCCAGAGAAAAATTGTAGAATAATGCAACGACACATTCATTTTTTACAATATTCCCTGCATCCAGTTGGCAATATCTGTGAGCTCTTCCATACAAACCGTGTGTTCAATTGGGTAGGCATGCCAAGCAACAGAGATGCCAAGCGCATTTAATTGATTTTTTGCGTATTCCGCCCAATCGATTGGGACAAGTGAATCATATGTTCCATGCGCCATCATAATCGGTATGTTTTGATTGTTTGGATTGAGCTCTTGTGCCAATGTGCTGGCCAATGGCAGATAAGTGGATAAAGCCAAAATACCACCTAAACGCTGTGGAAAACGCAAACCACAATGAAGTGATAGTGCACCACCTTGGGAAAAGCCACCCAATATGATGCGCCCATAGCTAATGCCACGTTGATTTTCTCTATTGATTATTTCTTCAATCCAACCTGCAGCTTGGTGTATACCGGGTGCGTCTTCTTGGGCGCCGAATTTAAGCGCATAAATGTCATACCATGCGGGCATTTGATAGCCACCATTGAGCGTAATGGGACGCGCGGGTGCATGCGGGAAGATAAAGCGCAGGCCAAGTTTTTCCGGCGCAAAATAAGGTACCACCGGTTCGAAGTCATGGCCATCTGCACCTAAGCCGTGTAGCCAAATAACGGTAGCTTTTATGGTTTGGTCAGGCTCAACCACCAAAGCTGAAACATGTTGATATTGTTCACTTTTTTTTAAAAAAGCACTCACTTTTTAACCTGCCTTCTGTTACAATATTGTCATCAAATTGTCTTAGTATTGTCATTTTGACAACAGATAATACGAAATGTATTTAGCAGAACCAAGAGGTATTTCTAAAATCATGGCTAGTCGTGTATCTCAAGGGCATCAAATCGGAGAAACGGAAGCTCAGCCTATTCATATTTCAAAGAAACGGAAAGTTGCTGCTGGCCTCGGTGCTATTTTCTTTCCATTGGGTGCCGCTGTAGGTAAAGCCTTTGGTAATGCTTTTGGCGTTATCTGTCTAATTCTTTTGTTTACCGCCGGTATTACGGCGACCACAGCTATTACCGCTGCAATGCTAACAACACCCATCCTGTCTATCGCGCTTGCCTGTTTTATTGGAGTGACAGTTATTTCTCTGGGCATGGAAGGGATTAAGAATTGGCGATATTTTTATGAACTTTGGACAGGCGATAAAAAAAAGAAAAAAGCAGCAGTACTGACACCACCCATTCCGACGAAAAGCAATTTTTTCCGTAAAATACTGGGTTTAGTTTTTGCGCCATTTAGCTTTTTAATACCACTGCTAGGCGCCATCGCCAAAGGTGCAACAGTTGCTTTTGGTACTACTGTGACACTGGCCATTCTTTTTAGTACGGGTGGCTTAACTATACCTATACTGATTGCCGCGTTAGTTGCTGGTTTTGCAGTCATGTTGGTGTCTTTATCTAAGGAAGGCAAAGATACTTTTAGTCTATTTCGTTTATCCATCAATTGGCTTATGGGTAGTGATACTGCTGATGCTGATTTAACGCAAAAAAAAGCATCAGAAAACAGGAATACACTTTTTAACCGCATTAATTCCACAGTAGGCGGAATTCTTGCTACAACACTTATCTATGTTGGGCGCACCATACTTATTGCGGCGGCTGGATCTTATTTCCTTTTTAAAGCAATCGCAAAAACCAAAATAGGTGGTGAACTCTTGGCATGGGTTTTCCCAATGTTGTCGGCGTTGGGTAAAGGCCTTGGTTATTCTTTTGGAATGGTTAAATTATGTGGATTCTTTACCGGTGTTTCACTATTAAGTCCATGGAATATTCCCATCGTGTGAGTGGTTGGTGTCTGTGAACTCTGCATTTCATTAGCATTTGAAGGCAATGAATTACGCCGCACGAGCCAACAGGCTAATAACGCTCTTTTTGGTATTAGTGAAGAAGTTCCACCACCTACCAAAGCTGCGGTCATTGGCCAATTTTTTCGTCGGATGTTTGCACACTTGCCCGATCCAGTGCGTTATGGCGTCGGTTATACGTTTTCTACCATTGCAGCATTAGCAAAAGGCGCCACCATGGGTTTTGGTACGATTACCACACTTTCATTTTTAGTCAAAATAGGTTACTTGGCGATACCACTTACTTTTGCAACACCAATGGGTTGGGTTGTATTGGGCCTCATTGGATTCTGCGCACTTTCTGTAGCGCTGGTGAGCTGGACTAAAGAAGGTAAAGTGTTTCGTAAATGGGCAACGCGCGATCCTGCTGACTCTCAGGAAATTGCAGAACCTGTTTATCAAACATTAAAGGATCCACAAATCGATCCTTCTTTAGATAATGGGCCTGATAATAGTTATGGCCTAACAATGAATCAGTTGGAATATGTTGACTCTTTATCCGACCATCCGCTGTTGGCTGCAGATCGTCTGTCACCTTTCTCCGATCCACTGGGATTAAAGCGTGAGGCACAACCGGTAGTGAGCTTTATGCCGAGCGTTTTACTACCAGAAGAAATTTTACCTGCAACGGTACCTACCCCAGCGAAATAAAGCAGATTAATCAGTTGTGGAATTTGCATTTCATCCATTTAAAATGGGCAGTAATAGATTTATGCAACTGCGCCCGAAAAGGATATAATCTTAGATTCGGTTGAATGACTAAGAGTATGATTTATGCAACTTCTATTATTTGTTTTAATTTTATTATTAACCGGCTGTGGTCAAATGGGTAATTTATATTTACCCCAAGAAAGTACCGCGCAGCAAACAGCAGCAGTCAACAAACAAGTACAGATCGAGCAAGCAGAAGAACAACCAGAGGCAAGTGATTAGATATGGATTATTTTAATTATCGTGACCATGAACTTTATGCCGAACAAGTAAGCATGCAAGATATTGTAAACCAAGTAGGTACGCCTTGTTATATTTATTCTAAAGCAACGCTAACTCGTCATTGGCATGTATTTGAACAAAGTTTTGGTGATTATCCTCATCATATTTGTTATGCAGTGAAAGCAAATTCCAATATTGCGATATTACAAATATTAGCAAAACTCGGTGCTTGGTTTGATATTGTATCAGTTGGGGAACTTGAACGCGTCATTCGTGCGGGTGGTTTAGCAAAACAAATTGTTTTTTCAGGGGTTGGCAAACGAGAGGATGAAATTAATCGCGCGCTTGATCTCGGTATTTATTGTTTTAATGTAGAATCAATCAGTGAGTTGCAAAGAATTAATGCAATCGCCAAGCAAAGAAATAAATCGGCCCGTTGTGCATTACGTATTAACCCGGATGTCGATGCCCATACACATCCATTTATTTCTACAGGACGTAAAGAAAATAAATTTGGTATTCCAATTGACCAAGCAACCGAATTGCTTAATAGCCTTGACGAATATCCTTATGTGCAAATGATCGGCATTGGTTTTCATATTGGTTCGCAATTATTAACATTAAAGCCAATTGTTGAAGCATTGGATTGTTTGTTATCGCTTGTCGATCAATGTCGCATGCGAGGGATTAATTTTGAACATATTGATGTGGGTGGTGGTTTGGGTGTTTGTTATCGTGATGAAAAACCACCACAACCAATTGAATATGCCGATGTGCTGTTAGAACGATTACAGTCGTACCAAATTCCAATCTTATTAGAACCCGGGCGCGTGATGGTTGCGAATGCCGGAATTTTAGTGACGAAAGTCGAATATTTAAAACATTATCATTCCCAGCATTTTGCGATTGTGGATTGCGCGATGAATGATCTGATGCGTCCAGCATTGTATGATGCGTGGCAAAATGTGACGCCAGTGTTAATCAATAATAAAAATGTAGAATATCTTTATGATATTGTTGGTCCCGTATGTGAAACAAGTGATTTTTTAGCCAAACAACGCTTGCTGGCAATCGCTGAAAATGATTTATTAGCCATACGTAGTGCAGGTGCTTATGGGTTTTCGATGAGTTCACAATATAATTCGCGTCCACGTCCCCCGGAAGTATTAGTGGACGATACAAAATGGCATCTCATTCGACGTCGTGAAACAATTGAAGATTTATTGCAACCAGAAAACTTAGTGGAATAATTTTAGTTATGAAAATGTATTTCACCAAAATGCACGGATTAGGTAATGATTTTGTGGTGATTGATGCAATCAATCAGGAAATACATTTAACAGCAGAACAAATCTCTGCATTAGCAAATCGTCATACAGGCATTGGGTTTGATCAATTATTATTGGTTGCAAAGCCCAATAAACCAGACATCGATTTTTTTTATCGTATTTTTAATGCAGATGGGAGTGAAGTAGCACAATGCGGCAATGGTGCACGTGCCATAGCACGTTTTGTTGTTGCACAAGGTTTAACGAACAAAAAAAACATACAGATTGCAACACTAAATAATCAATTGACGCTTATTTTAGAAGAAGATGGTACGGTTAGTGTTTCAATGGGTATGCCAAAATTTGCACCACAAGATATACCCATTACCTCCACACAAGTACAGCCACAATACACACTCAAAAGAAATGATATATCTGTGATTTTTAGTGCGCTGAGTTTAGGCAATCCACATGCGGTGCTCGAAGTAGCGGATGTTGCAGTTGCGCCAGTGGCGGAGATAGGCACTTGGTTAAGTCAACAATCATTTTTTCCGCAAAGCGTTAATGTTGGTTTTATGCAGATCATTAATCAAAATAATATTCGTTTGCGCGTTTTTGAACGCGGTGCCGGAGAAACGCTTGCATGCGGTAGCGGTGCTTGTGCTGCTGCAGTGGTTGCGATTAAAAAAGGCTTATGTTTGAGCCCAGTCAAGGTGCAGTTACCCGGCGGTGTGTTGACTGTAGAATGGGCTGGCGGTGCACAACCGGTGTGGTTACGTGGACCCGCAGAAACGGTGTATGTTGGAAATATTAATCTATAGGAATTCACATGGATATAATTATTGTTGGTGCGGGTCAAGTGGGATCCAGCGTTGCTGAAAATTTAGTTTCGGAAAATAACAACGTAACTATTATTGATGTGGAGCCAAATCGTTTACGGCAATTACAAAATCGTTTAGATATTCGCACCATTGAAGGTTGTGGCTCGTATCCAACGGTGCTAAAAGAAGCTGGAGCAGACGATGCAGATATGTTAATTGCAGTGAGCAGCAGCGATGAAGTGAATATGATTGCCTGCCAAGTTGCACAAACGATTTTCCGTATCCCGACTAAAATTGCCCGTATTCGTTCGCAGCATTATTTTGTTAGTGATGAATTGTTCAGCAAGGGTGAATTATCCATTGATTTTTTTATTAGTCCTGAAAAGGAAATTACCAGTTATTTACAAAGTTTAATTGACTTTCCTGGCGCGCTGCAAGTGCTCGATTTTGCCAAAGGAAAAGTACGCTTGGTTGCATTAAAACCCTTACCGAATGGACCACTTATTGGTAAATCACTGCAATCTATTTCTGCGTCGATGCCCAATATTTTATTCCAAGTCGTGGCTATTTATCGAAATGATCGTTCGCTTACACTAACGCCTGAAACAACAATTATGTTTGGTGATGAAGTTTTTTTTATTGTCGATAGTCAATATATTCATATGGTCATGACCACACTGCAACGGTTTGATCATCCCAATCGACGCATCATGATTGCTGGCGGTGGTAATATTGGTCGTAGCTTAGCAATTGCATTACAAGACCAGTATCAAGTTAAATTAATTGATCATAATTTAAATCGTACCTACGAGATTGCGCAAATATTAGATAAAACGACAGTGTTATTAGGTGATGCGGCTGATCGAGAATTATTGGTTGATGAAAATATTGCGCACACAGATGTCTTTTGTGCATTAACCAATGATGATGAAGCCAATATCATGTCGGCGATACAAGCAAAACGATTGGGGGCGCGTCAGGTATTAGCGCTTATTACACGCCGTAATTATGTGGATTTAATTGAAGGTGGTGATATTGATATTGCCATTTCACCACAGCAAATAACCATCAATGGCATCTTAACGCATCTGCGACAAGGTGATGTGGTACATGTCTATTCATTACGTCGTGGTGCAGCAGAAGCAATTGAAGTCATTGCGCATGGTGATGCCAAGACATCAAAAGTTGTGGGACGTAAAATTTCAGAAATTAAATTGCCACCGGGTGCACATGTAGGCGCAATTGTACGTGATGACCAAACCATTATTAGCCAGCCTGATGCAACCATTGAAACCAACGATCATGTAATTTTATTTCTAACTGAGAAAAAATATATCCATGATGTGGAACGTTTGTTCCAAGTCAATATCATGTTTTTTTAGTTACGACTGCGGTTTAGTAAGAGAGATATGTTTTTTTAAAGTTCATTAAATCTATCCAGTATGTCTCATAATTGTTGACATATTGGATAGATTTGCAAGTAGGAAACAGACCTACTTAATTATCATAGGATTTAGGATGCGGAAGCTAATTTTGCTTCTTTGTACAACACATGTTTGCGTTTGATGGGATCATACTTCAGCAATTCTAATTTTTTTTCGGCGCGCGGAGCGACAGTAGCCGTATAATAATGTGCACTTTCAGTTGATTGTAGACGTACTTTTTTGCGCCCTTTGGTACTTTTGCCAGCCATAATGCTTTACCTCGTTAAACCCCTTTCAGTGGGTGTTTATTTTTTTTCACCACGTGCTTCGATTCTTGCTAAAACCGCATCTAAGCCTAATTTATCAATTAAACGTTGACCTTGGGTGCTGAGCTTCAGGGTAACCCAACGGTTCATCTTTTTCGACCAAAAACGTTTTTTACGTAAATTTACATTGAAACGCCGACGTGTTTTGTTGTTGGCATGGGATACGTTGTTACCCGCCATTGGACGTTTACCAGTAATTTGACAGACTTGCGACATAACGCGCTCCAAATTTATTCTTTAATAAGCGCAC
>CAYSGV010000037.1:0-13413 GCA_964430685.1 uncultured Gammaproteobacteria bacterium | reverse complement strand
ATCTGCACGGACATGATTTCCAACTTTTGCTACTAGATCATTGATTCTGAGATTAGCTTTACGCGGACCAAATTTAATTTTGCCCAACAAGTAGATAAGCCAAGAGAATAGATGACCCAATAAAGTACCTAAAAGATAACTAAAACGGCCCATAAGCTTTAAGGTGGTGCCGGGGTAAGTTGTTATCCAATAGTTAGTTCCTGCCATGTTTTTACACCATATTATATTATTATATTGATGCATCATACACTTATTTAAAAGAGATGCAATTGGTTAGGGCTAAGCTGGTCGTGGCAATGTCTAATCAATAATATTCTAGGATAAGGGATTTATGCCGTTGAAAGTAAATCGGTAAAATCCAATGTCTATGCTTTGGTGATGCTAACCAGATCAGCGGTACTTAAGTCCATTATATAACTTATTGAGTAATACATAGTTTGTATGTATATTAGCTTCCAAGAAAGTTCTATGTAATACAATATTTTGGAGGTTTAATGATGGTTATAAATATTAGAAACATTGATAAAGTAGCAATTTTGCACGTATTGTATTCATACGCGGCACTAACAACGTTTAATGGTTGCTTGTCAGTAAAACCAGGTGATACGCCAGATACAATACGGCACACATTACAACAACAGGGCTTAATGAGTTCTACGCAACAACAATTAGAAGAAATGAAACGATTAATGCTTGCTCAGCCTACACGCGAAGAAGTAAAAGAATTATTTAGATACTGGTGTTGTGGTTTATTTCCGCCAAATCTGAATTTTCACACGATAGAGATTGGTAATTGCGGTCAAAAAAAACTGCAACTGGATTTATCTACTGATCAACTTGATATAACGCCATATTGTCATGCACAGCAATTTGATGAAACTGAAGTTGCTGGCTGGATTGAACAAATTCGTGCAAATAAAACCAACTACTTATTAGCGCAGATCCGTCGTGAAGCAGAACAAATGTTTAATGCGGGAATGCGTGTCGGTGAACAGGTGCATAATTCATTGCATCCACATAGCAGCTAATTGCTGCATTAGTTCTCTAAATTATGTGGTCATGTATTATTTTGCAATAAACTACTGTAAGCAAAATTTATAGATTATGAGGAAATATTATCGCTGTTGAGGCGTTAAACTGGGCCGCGAAATTGCTTTGATTTGCATGAATGCTTCATAACGCTGATTGAATGCTTGATATTCCTTTTCAAATAATTTTGATTGTGCTTGGAAATTAAAATGTCTATTTCGTTGTTCGGGAGTTATTGCTGATCGGGTATTATTATATGCCTCAGCTGCTTTAAATAATGCTCTACCCACGTGATGTAACAATTCAGTCGCTGCAATTAGATTAGGATCGTTAGCGGAGCGTGCATTTAATTTTGCTACTTGAAAATTATCCAATGCACGATTAGCGAATTCTACAGTTATTCTAGCTTGTTTTGCTAGTTCTTCGGCTTTCGATACTAAATCTTTTTCGGCTTCCGATACAAAATCATGGTTAACATTACCAAACGTTCCTCGTGCAGATGTATTGTGAGTTGGAGTAACTGAGAGTTTGAGAGCTGCGATATCTTTTGCTAAGCGAGTAGCTTCATATGCTGCCGCTCCAGCTTGTTTCATGGTTTCAGCTATGGGTACGGATGTTTTCTCAGTTGTTAATGCTCTATATTTATTTTCGAATGCTTTATGCCGTTCAGAAAATTTCTTCGCATCATCTTTATCAAGATATTTTGACGTCTGTATAAAAATAGTATGTAAATTGCTATAAAGTTTGTGCATTTCCATTATTTCTTTTTGCGATAAAAAGAATGAATTTTGTACAGTTTGTTCAGCATGTGTTAGTGCTAAATTAGCCTGATATAATATTTTTTTTGCACGCTCCATTTTTTCTTCTGTTGGTAACTGATCACTTATTTTTATGCGTTCGGCAGCTTTACCTGCAGCAATTACAGCCTTTTTTGCTTCGCCGTAATTATATCTTTCTGTTTTCTTTTTCATAGCCTAAAATCCAAAAGTATACTGTTTAATCAGGTTGTTACATACATAAAGTATAGAATTTAGAAAATAGAAAGCAAATTGGAAAAACAACGAATTAATTGAATAAATGCATGTCGTTATTTGAAGAAACAAGATAATTGAATGTATATCTACCTGAAGCTTAAGAAATTCTTAAATCTTAATATATATTTTATTTCGTTTTAGAATAGTGAGTACTAAGAACCATAAAATTACATAGCTAATGGCATACAACAATGAAGCATTTAGTAGGGTGGTCCACCCAAATAAGTGTTCTGTAATATAAATGCGTAAGTTACCTGGTAAACCATTTATTTGGGCAATATGAATCATCGCTTGTACTTTTAAAAAGAATACATGTAAGAAATAAGCAGCAATTGCATTCAAACCAAATATTTCAAAGATTTTAGACCAATGTCGTATATTTTTTATTTCGATAAACCAATACAAAGTAGCCAACAGCAAAAGCGCTAAACCACCGGACCAAAGTACATATGAACTCGTCCATAGGCTTTTATTTATGGGAAATGATAAACCCCATACCCAACCAATAATTAATGCAATTACGCCTGCGATAGCAGTTCCTTGCACTTTCTTCTGTTTATTGTGCAAAGACAGTAACCAGGCTCCAGCCAAGTTACCGATTAGTGTAGTGGCAATTGCGGGAAGCGTACTTAATAATCCTTCTGGGTCGAAGGTTTTCCCATATAAATGAGCAGGAGAGAGGATTAAGCGATCGATATAGGCAGCTAAATTTCCCTCTGGAGAGAGGTTATTTGTCCCATAGTCAGGAACTGGAAGCATGGTCATTATTACCCAATAGCCAATTAGTAATCCTACTATTAACAAGATTTGTGTTTGTATACGTGTAAATAAAAATAATAGTGAAGCAAAAAAATAACAAATTGCAATGCGCTGCAACACGCCAGATACTCTAATTGTTGAGACATCAAAATGAGAAGGGAAAGCATTCAGAAATAACCCGATGAGGAATATTATTATGGTACGTGTTAATATCTTATACAGTAGTTTTTTGTGAGGGATGCCAATTTCTAATGATTTTGATAAAGAAAAGACTAACGACACACCAAGAATAAAAACAAAAAATGGGAAAACTAGATCAGCCAGTGTGCAGCCATTCCAAGTTGAGTGACTCAGCCATGGATAAGCTGTTTGGTTTCCCGGGCTATTTACAAGAATCATTAATATGATGGTCATACCTCGAAATACATCGAGCGATAATAATCTAGAGGTTTTATTTTCTGGATTAAACATCATAGCTTTCCTGATTATAGTGCAATCACTACATTTATATTTAGAAAATTATTATTTTTTAGCATTAGGTAATAAATACAATGCAAAATAAGTAAGAAGCTGAAAGCCACCTTGGACCATATGGTTTTGTTCTAATTCATATTTATTCACTAGTTGATCTGCTAAAAAAAACGCCAACCAGTAGCTGAGTGAGATAATAAATGCAATTTCTGCTCGATGCATCCACACTTCTTGCGTTTTCGTTAAACCAGAGCTTGCCCATATAAAAGCTAAGGTTGCAAGTAAGGTCCATAAGATAATTCCAATAATAAGCACAAGCGGAATCCAATCTTGCACTTGATACATTTTTAAAGAATCAACTAAATGTGGGTAATTGTGATCAGGTGCCCATGAACTATGCAGTATATTAAAATGTGTCAACAGTCCAACCACGTCTGTCCATAATGTAGTGAACCACCAAAATGCCCAAAACAAAATGATTAATTTTTTAAACACGTCATTATCTATTGTTAATTTCATGGTTACACCTAAATAGTTATTTTACTGACTTTTTAATTAGCAATGAAATATATATCGCCGGTAATTATATGATGGTTAGGACATTTTTTCTAGACTTAACTCCATATCAGCTTATATCTTTTGCATCAAAAGGGGCAGAATTAAGGTCATCAGTGTATATCTTTTCATTATAATGTTTAGCCTTGCCGCAGACATAAATGATATTAGTAATGGGTTGCCCATAATTTAATGGTGTCGCCATACAATAAGCAAACGATTGGCGAATTGTATTATCTACAGCTTTTGAATAAATGTCGGCAAAAGTAGGATTGGCAACGATATTTAATATGGCAAGTCCACCATCTTTTAAAGCGTGGTTAATCAGTAAAAAGTATTCTTCTGTCAATAAATGAAAAGGAATGGTCGTGCGGTTACTGTAGGTGTCAGCAACAATGATTTGATATTTTTGTTTGCTATTCAATAAAAAAACCCTGGCATCATTCGCAGTGAAACTGCCATGGATTGCTGGGTTAAAACTGCTTTTTACAATATTGGCAATTTTGGGGTCTATATCAATATAAGTAAATTGATTGTTTTGTGTTTTTTCAGCGGATAGGGTAAATCCACCAGCACCTAAGACCAGAATATTTTGATTGTGCAATTTTAGATCATCAAAAATAATTTTCTTCATCAATTCAATATAGGCAAAGCTTTTTGAGTCTTTAGTTAACATTGAACTAGGGGAGTCATTAACGATAAAATAATTGCCATGACCTAATTTAGAGATATTTGCGTCTTTTAATATTTGATAATTAGCATAATCATTAGTAGTAATAAAATATTTATTTTCAAAGGCAATATTCAATGCGAAAGTAATCAAAGCGCAACAAAGGAGTAGCGATAATCGCAAGCTTTCCCTAAGCAAAGATTTAATCGTCACTATCACCAAAATTACGAGTAAGATGAAGTTTATAGTGACTGTCCAAGCCACACCCAGAAAATTCATTAATACCAGGGAAGTGAATACAGCCCCTAGAAAAGAACCAATAGTGCTAAGAAAAAGCACTTTACCACTAATCGCGCCAACATGTGTACTGGCTTTAAATAAATTGGTGGTAATGGGAACAGTTTGTCCAAGAATATAAACTAGGGGCGCTGTAACCATTAATAAATAGATGGTTAACGTAGCATATAGATTGAAGTGTATTTGATCTTCAAAAAAACCAAATAAGCCACGAATAAATGCATAGGAAAATGAAAAACTAAAAATAACGGCAGCTAGGGTAAAATTCTTTTTCAATGCATCAATATATTGGCTTCGATAGTTACCCCCTCTTTGATATCCTAGAGCTAAAAATAATAAGAAAACTCCAATAATTAAACTGGTAACTACGACATTATTACCAGCTACTGGAATGAGCTGACGGATTGTTAAAATTTCAGCGGAAATTGTAACAAAACCTTCAACTAATATGATGCATAGGAGTAGGCTAAGTGGAATGTCGATCTCTGAAAGTTTGCTGGTGTAGTTGTTTATATTAGTCGTATTCGCCTGTTCGTCCATGAATCGTCCTTAAATTGGCTAGTATTTACGGTTTAAATCCCTGAGGTCAAGTAGCGTTCCTAAGTAAGGAGCTGATCGCACAGGTTCTCAGGGTTAGACAGCAACTTGTTTATTTATACTGCTAAGCACTTTGGGTTGTAATACATCATTTGCTCCGGTTTTTGCTAGCGTAGCGGGATTTTCTTGAGATATTTTTAACTGCTTATTGAGTACTGATAAAATTTGATCGAAAGTAGTCATACGTCTGCTAGGTACAGGATCACAAATTGCTGCAATTAAATAGGCAATTGCTCTGCTTTTATGCGTCATCGTCTGGTAAATAAAATCTGTTGTTAATATATTTTTCTGGAAAAGATAAATTTTTTGCATAGCCTCTGTTATATCTTTTGCATCAGGGACTAGTATTGCCTCTAATGCTGCGCGGCCGCTATAAATAACAAATAAGATTAGACCAAGTGAAAAAATATCAGTGGCGGCAGAATTTGTAGTTATTTCTCGTGCCAATAATTCTGCTACGGTAAAATGTAGTGATCCACTTGCTGTCGTACATTCATTTGGCGGTTGCGTAAAATCGAAATCAATTAAAAAAGCCCGTTTATGGATGATATCAATTATATAATTTTCCGGTTTGATGTCGCGATGAATAACACCTAAAGCGTGGAGACGCATTAATTCCATTACTGTTGAAATAGCAATTTCGTGTTGATCAGTTTTCGATAATCTGATTATGCTGTTGTTTTCAGCTAAATCAAATAAAGCCTTACCGGGTAGACGGTCCATCATGATAAGTAACTTATTATCTTTAAGCATGTATCCTGTGCCAGGGTACATCTTTTGGGTTATTTTTGCACTTTCAATGAGTTGTTCAATCGTTAAATTATCATCCGGTTTGACTGTTTTTATAAATTTAGCAGTCGGTTGTGCAACAATATGATTGTTAAAAAATCGATATACAGTTCTGCTTTCGGATAAATGGCCATATGCCCCAGTTAATTGTTCACGTTCTGGGTGTGGTGTTTTTGGAAAATATCGTACTTCACCATGTTTCGTTGTAAAACGAAGCAGGGTAGCAGGAAATTCCGTTGGCCGTACATCAAATAGTTTGTGTCTTGAATTAATCCTTTCTTTTTTAGGGCCTGATTCATTATTTCTAATTAATTCAAAGAGTTCGTGCTCGACTTCAGTGTTGCCATTGACCATTGGATTGCTTGCGAGTTTGCTTACTGCTGGCGTAGATGTATTGGCATTTGCTGGTAATCCGAATAATAGTTGTTTCAGTTCGGCACGCGCGGCGTTTTCCATGGTAAGTCTCATTTAAAAGCTTAAGTTGGACATATACCCTCCATGGACCTGCAAAATATTTTTGACTCATTCAATAATTACATCATACTTGTATTTTCTTAAGGTAAAATTAAGACGAAGAACAATAATTTGGTGTTTTGGGTGGTTAAGTATATGTCTTTGGATAATGTATGATGTTGTGAATGCGAGCATTCTTTTTAGTGATATTACGGTAACCATGTGGTTGGTTGGCATTGAAACGAATACCTTCGCCTTGGTGTAATTTCTGCCAGACACCATCTAGTAACACTTCCATAGTTCCTTCTGAGACAATTACATGTTCAATGACGCCGGGTTTATGTGGTAAAGAAAGGTGCTCACATCCGGGTAACAATTCAATAATAAAAATTTCACAGTTCAATTGCTCATCAAAGGGGAATAAAGGTGAGACGCGAATTTTTGTATCACTGTGGCTAACCTTTTGTACTTTACCAGAACGTAAACTAGGTGTTTTTGTATCGACAACGATTTCATCCAGGAAAGCAGAAAAAGGTGTTTGAAACCCACTGGCAATTTTCCACAGCGTTGCAATCGTAGGGCTAGATTCTTCACGCTCGATTTGTCCGAGCATTGCCTTACTAACACCGGTTTCTTTAGCCGCCTTATCTAAACTCCAGCCTCGTGCCTGGCGTAGAGACCTTAAAATGTATGAAATATGTTTTGCTAATTTTTGCACAATTAATTTTTAAAATAAGCTTGTGCGCTATAACGCACAATGTTAAACTCTGCTCATTGTACGTTATAGCGCACAAATTGTGAAGCCAAATTTAGAGGAGCTCATATGCTTAAAGCCACCTCGTTTTCACACATGACTTCGGGTTTAGTTGCGGTCATTGTTGGCTATGCGAGCTCTGTGGCCATTATATTTCAAGCTGCAGCTGGGGCCGGGGCCACGCCGGCAGAAATTAGTTCATGGTTACTTGCATTAGGCGTTGGCATGGGCCTAACGAGTATCGGACTTTCACTTTATTATCGCATTCCTATTATGACTGCTTGGTCAACACCAGGCGCTGCATTACTGGTAATTGGATTATCTGGTGCATCGATGCCAGAAGCAATTGGTGCTTTTATAGTTTCAGCTGTATTAATTATTCTATCTGGTGTAACGGGTTTTTTTGAAAAAGCTATTGCGCATATTCCACGATCGCTTGCCGCAGCAATGTTAGCAGGGATACTTTTTCAATTTGGTACCAATATTTTTGTGGCAATGCAGCAGCAATTATTGCTTGTGGTTACAATGTTTATAACCTATTTAATTGCTAAATATTTGTTTCCGCGATTTGCTATTCTCATTGTATTTCTATTAGGCACGCTCATTGCAGGACTAATGGGCTTATTTCATCTTGAGCATTTGAATATAACGTTGTCTGCACCAATACTTACAACGCCTGAGTTTACATTTGCGACAATTATTGGTATTGCTATTCCACTTTTTCTCGTGACCATGACATCACAAAATATTCCCGGTTTAGCTGTAATTAAAGCTTCCGGCTATGAAGCACCTGTATCTTCGATTATTAGTTGGACTGGTTTAATTAATCTTCTTATTGCGCCTTTTGGTGGCTTTGCCATTAATTTAGCAGCCATTACCGCTGCGATCTGTCTCAGTAAAGGGGCTGATCCAAATCCAACAACTCGATATAAGGCAGCTGTTTGTGCTGGTGCATTTTATTTAATAGCAGGTTTATTTGGTGCAACAGTGGTTACTTTGTTTATGGCAATGCCGCGGCCGTTAGTATTAGCCATAGCCGGTCTAGCGCTTTTAACAAGCATAGGTAATAGCTTAAAAACTGCAATCGATGATGAATCACAATGTGAAGCTGCCTTAATTACTTTTCTTGTTTCTGCTTCAAACATCTCATTATTTGGGATTGGCGCTGCTTTCTGGGGATTAGTTGCCGGTGTGTTCGCCTTAATTATTTTAAAGTTATTCAAAAATAAAGCAGATTTATCGAATCATTATATTGTGTCAATGCTTAAAAAACTGCGTCAATAGTATACGAGGCTGATTGCTTATGCGCCCAACGGGAAGAATGAAAACTTGTTTCTTTTGACCTGAAATTTGCTATATTACCATACGTGTAATGACTTACATTATAAGGAGAATAATTGATGTCGATTAAACCAATACCAGACGGCTTTCACACCATCACCCCGTATCTAGTTGTAGCAAACGCCCAAGAATTAATTGATTTTGCGCAGCAAGCTTTTGCAGCGAAAGAAGTATTCTGTATGAGAATGCCGAACGGAATAATTATGCATGCACAAATACAAATAGGTAATTCAATGCTAATGCTGGCTGATTTGCGTGAGGGCTTGCAACCCAAAACGGGCTCATTCTATTTGTATGTGGAAGACACGGATAAATTATATCAAAGTGCATTAAAAGCCGGCGCAACCTCAATTATGGAACCATCTAACCAATTTTATGGTGATCGTAATGCAGCTGTAAAAGATAAATTTGGCAATGAATGGTGGATTGCAACACATATTGAAGATGTATCCGAGGCTGAAATTACTAAGCGTGCAGAGCAATTTCGTAGTAAAGTAAGCACGTAGGTGTCATCCGTGATAGAACAATGCATGTGTGAGCACGATTTTCCGGTTTAACTGGGTATTAAGAAACAAACTATTTCATAACAAAACGGTTAATCATTTGTCGCGCAATACTGGCTTCAGATGGTAAGTTAGGTAAATCGTCTTTGTTAAACCATTGTACATCTTCTATTTCTTTATCATTGCTGCATAGTTGCCCACTTGCATATTGAGCGCTAAATCCTAACATGAACGAATTAGGGAAAGGCCACGATTGACTACCAAAATATTTAATATTTTTAACAGTAATACCAACTTCTTCTAATACTTCTCGTTGGATTGCATCTTCGCAGGATTCGCCTGCTTCAATAAAACCAGCAAGAATGCTGTAAACGCCTTTGGTGAAATGTGGTGAACGCGCTAATAATATTTTATTTTTATGTTCAATGAGTACAATGATGGCAGGGGAGGCTGATGGATAACTATGTCGCTTGCAATTGGGGCAAATTTTGGCTGTTTCAATATCACTAATTAACATTGGTGTGCCACAATGGCCACAGTATAAAGAAGAACGATGCCAGTTGATAATTTGCTTTGCACTTAAGATTAATTTATATAAACTTTCATCGACAATCGTAAGAAGTTCACGGATGGACATAAGAATCAGATTTGAATTCATATTATTTTTTTCAGAATCGAATGACACTACATAGATATTTTTATTATCAACAGAACCGAGAAAATAATAGTTATTATCTGTTATATTGAGGCGTGCAGCCGTACTCATCTTAGCTATGGAAATTATAAAATTGTGACTATCTTGTTGGGTTAAAATATTATCTTTATCAATAAACAGGGCATAATCATTTTCTGATAGCATGGTGAACACTCCATTTACAATCATAGTAGACTCACATCAATATTCTTTCAAATGAAGCAAGCGGTCAAGCTTATTAATCTAGACTAAATACATATCTAATCAAAATGAAACTTTTAGGTGTTTTGTTACTCTAATTCTAATAGAACAGATTTAAATGGTGAATACTATGGCGCAAAAACAAGACGAAATACCTGAGAACGAAGGCAAACAAGAAGACACTACCGACAGTGAAAGTAAGCAAACTAAATCACTTGCTGCTTCCCGATTTCGTTCTGTAGGACCTCCCAGAAGAGCACCAACCGTCAAAAAACCTCAGGATCAAATAGCAAAAACGCAACAGGAAGAAAAGAAAGAAGTTGCGCGTGAATCAATACGCGTCACATCAGTGCATGAAAGAAATCTCACTTATAATGTAGATGATTTTAAGATTGTAAGAGATAAATCACCATCACTAAATCCAGAGAGTGATGGAACGGGCCCTTTACATAATGTTGAGGGAAGCGCAAAGAAATTTAATTTTGCTGCCGAAGATATTGGATTTTATGCCACTTTGAGCCCACAAGAGAACTGGGGCAATCAAGATGATTGGAAATTTGGTTTTGTGCAAAATATTGTTGCCGGACACGAATATGCTGTTTATGGTGGCCATCAAATTGATATATCAGATCCCGCGCCCATTTTAGATAGTTCAGCACCTACCAAGCAATTTCCATGGGCACACCAACATGGAAGCGGTGAATCTGTTGCATCGGAGGAAAAACAAAGATTTGGTATTACTGCTCAGCAAGGCCAGGTTGTCACCATGCTTAATGATAAACCTGGGGTAACGCTTCCGCATGAAATAACTATAGATGATCAAAAATTTCCTTTTGAAAAATATGCTATTGATCAAACATTTGTGACTTGTTTGGTTGCCTATAACTCAAAAGACAATGAAATGGTCATATTAGATCAATACCAATGGCATCATAAGGCAGAATTGGTGCAAAAAGATGATGAATTTTGTTTAATGCAGGGTAGTGTGGCACATCAAGCGATTGGGGCATCGGAATCTAAAATGAAAGAATTTGATGGCGAAACAATTACGCAGCCGCAACGAATAAGTGATCCGCCACCACTTATATTGACTGAACCTTCAACATTGAGTACACCACCCATATCTACAGAACAGATTAGAAGTAGCTTGGGTGTTACTGCTGTTGTTGAACAGACATCTACTGTTGCTAATCAATTAAAAATTGACCCAAGTAGCACGCTACAATAATGATTAAGGAACAGTGTTGTACTTAGAAAAAAATTTCGTGCAGCTTTTTTAAGAATTCTATTTCAATCGTATATCCTGATCGATCTCCTAAGACAGAATCTATACCGCATTTAGGACATAAAGCTGTGGTACCTATTCCGCTTGCATCGTCATCAGTCCATTCTTCAATCGAGGAGGATGGGAAAATAGCCAAGCAATAAAAGCAGCCACATATATTACTTGCTTCAATTTCTTTACGATGAAAGATGCAATGCTGATGCGCTTTTTTGTAATCAATATCTTTTTGCATACATTTAATTGTCCATGTGTACCAGTAGGGTTAAGGAAACAAATTGTAATTTTACCTGAGTTTTATGTCGTTGCCGATAAACTAATTCTACAGAATCAGTTTATATATACCTAGATTAATGTCACTCGCATTCAAGCATTCATTTATTATAAATTACTCAATGACAGTCTATTTGTTTTGTGTATAATCCGAAACATTTGCGACATGGAGTAAGTAATGCCAGGAATAGAACAAAAGGTTTTAGAAGTCATACAAGATCAATCCAGAATCATTCGAGAGTTAAAACAAGCACAAAAGGATTTAATAGGATATATTCAAACAATAGGCGCTGCCGAACATGAAGCTAGGTTAACTTGTGATCTTTTAATTATGGATGGTCAAATTGCTGCAGACACTTGTTGGCAACATGTGTACGGTTTAACTGCCAAAGATGCACGTTATGCCTATCAATGCCTTAATCGCGTAATTGATTTGCAGTGTGCAGCCATTCTAATGCAAGCACGCATGCTTACTGTAGAAGCACCGCAACAACTAACTACCCAAGTCAAAGCACTAGAGGCACAACAGGAGGCCACAAAACCTTTGGCCGCAATGCAATTTTTTATGTTAGGTAATAATTACCAAATAGGTTCTGGTTTATTTGTAACGAATCCTTTTGTAGATTTTGGCTTACGAGATATATTGCGCAAACAAAAGTTAAATCCACCACATAATAGAAACGATGATCCTAAAGCCGGGATTCAACAAAAACAAATGGTAATCATGGAAATGATTGAGCAGCGTAATCATGCATTGCTTGAGGATAGCCGCAGAAAATTAAATGCATAGTACTTTTTTCAGAAAGCGGTTTAATTTTCTTCAATTCGAAAACCAACTTTAATAATCACTTGATAGTTTGTTACTTTATCTTTAACAATACAACCACGTGTTTCTATTACTTCAAACCAATCTAGGTTGCGTATTGTTTTAGCGGCACGTTTAATGGCGCTTTGAATGGCATCTTCAACACTGCTTTTTGATGAACCAACGAGTTCAACAACTTTATAAGTATTTCCTTTCATCATAAAATCCTCCTCCAACATTTGCTATTTGCAAAAATCCGGAATGGTAGAAATATCATGAACAGCTACACCAATGTGTGGCGGCACCGGTTCGAGCCATGGCGATTTTTCTAATGCCAGAAGGCCATGTTGATAACCCTCAGCAATACGTTCATCAAGCGATGTCGTGGAAAACTCATAATCTTTAGAAGATAATTCACTTTCTTGTGCTGAATAAAGAAAATGTACAAAATGTTTTGTTTGATCGCGACCAAATTTACTTAATTTTACTATCTCTGGATCGTTTTTTAAATCTTCAGGCATTTTATCATACATGCTACGAATGACATGCCGTAACTTACTAATGGCAAGATTATGTTTTAGATTAGTGCGGTATCTGCTCGAATAAGTGATATCTTTATGTCGTCTCAATACATCATCCAAATTACGTGGTATTAATCCATAAGAATCGAATAGGTTGGCGGTAAAACATAAAATATTGCTGACATTGCGACTGTCCATGACATATTCCAAGGGCATATGACTGATGACACCACCATCCCAATAATAATGACCGTCAATTTCAACAGCAGGAAAGCCTGGGGGTAGCGCGCCGCTAGCCATAATATGACGCGCATCTATTTTATGTTTTCGATTATCAAAAAAAACTGGTTTGCCATGCTTTATTTCTACTGATTGTAAAATGAGA
>CAYSGV010000036.1:0-13508 GCA_964430685.1 uncultured Gammaproteobacteria bacterium | reverse complement strand
CACCTTCTGATTTGCCGATGATCATTACAACTGCCAATCAATATTGTGATTTACAACATCTACGCTCTCAATCATCACTGCCAACGCAATTTGGTCAATTGTTAGTTCACCTTGATAAATTGGTAGATTATATAAGACCATTGAGTGTAAGTGATGTAAAAATAAAATTAAATCAAAATATTGCTCTGATTGCCTATCGACTCCAATTTTATTCAAAGGTAATAGAGTATTTAAGTGATACTATTCCAGATGATAATTACTTTTATGCCATATTAGCAAAAGCATATGCAGAAGTTGCAAGGTTGAAAAATAATGCTAGTGGTCTTATCGATATAAATAAATCCATTAACATTTATGAACGTATATTAAAAGTTAATATTAATAACACTAATTCAGAATATTATCTTAGCTATGTTCATGCGTTAAACAGAAGAGCGCATTTATTAATTGTACTGCGTAAATATCACCCTGAGTATAATCCACCCATGGTTGCAGATCAATTACAGCAGACTACACAAAAATTCTTGCAGCTGACAGATATATTTAATAGATATTTAGAATCGTTTGATGGTTCAAATTATGAATTGGTCTGTAATTTAAATTGTATCGGGGATTCGTTATTTAATTTATCTGAAGCAAACGATTTTGAGGATAAAAGATATATTGACGCCTTGAAGTTTCTTAAAGCAGCTGAAGGGCATGTTCAGTATTTATCGCATAAAGACATCGATGCGTTAACATTAAAGCGAAAACGTGCAGAAACGTTTAATAACCTTGGATGTATTTATTGTTATGTGGATCCAGAAAAAGATATTCCTAAGGCCATTCACTATTTTGAACTTGCGACCAGTGAATATGAAGGACTTACACCTGAATTGTGTCCAACTAATTATGTATTTAATCTTGTTGGCGCCTATGCACGTGAGGCAGGGTACAAATCATTAAGTATACTAATCGATACTGCTGGTTTAGATGCTAAGAGCCATCTATTAAAAGCCCAAGCGGTGTTGAAGCAATACTATAACAGAATCGGAGACAGTAATCCGCTGCATCCTTATGCTGAAAATTACAAAAAAGTACTTGATGAACTGGATTCGAAATTGCTGCAAATAGAAAGAGAAAATAATCAGCAAGGTACCAGGGATACTAATAAAGCCATAATAAGTGGTCCAACGGGAATGGCAGGCCCAACATAACAGGAGGAATTATGAAATTTATAGATTCAGATAAAGTAATGAGTTTGTTTTTTTCAAAAGAACAAATAGGCAAAGATGAAAATATGAGAAGTCAGAATACAGCTAAAGAGGTAAGTTTAAATAATAGAAATTTTAATGGGTGTGGTGAAACCGGTTCAGGCGGCCCGCCACCACAGAAACGAACCATATTAAATATAAAATAAGCATAATTTCTCTATGCTATGCAGAAGAACTAGAATATAAGCGAGCAACGTATAAAAACGATTTTAACTTATAGAGCGGTTGCGATATTAAATAACAAACAAGGAGGTTATGATGCGCCGAGTGGAAGGAGAACCAGTACAATCAGAGTCTGAATTAACAAATAAAACGGCAGCAAATCAAGATAGTAAGGTTATCTACGATATAGATGGTCTAACCGTGCATACAGAATACGAGTATGAAGATAATGATATTAATACATTACTTGAAATTAGTGTTCAAGAACTACAAGTATCACCAGATAGGGCTAATTGTGTATTGGGGGCTGTAGATAATATACGGTCAAAAGGGGTCCAACGTTCACTTAATGATTGCTTGAATAGCTTAAATAAAGGCAAGGCTTACAATTTACTTCTTCCTTATAACTTGGGTAATTATCATTGGTGTGCAATATTTATCTCCTTAAATCCCAATCTTCAGCCAATAACTATATACTATTGCGATCCGTTAGGCAATGTAACGAGTGTTCCTAGAATAATTCTAACGAGTGTCAGTCAAATATGGCCTGAGCTTAAAGATTTGACTGTTGTCCCTATACAATTATTGGTTCAACCTGACGTCAAGTCTTGTGGCGTTTTAGTTGTAGAAAACTTAATGCTATTGGCTCAAAACATGCAGCAGCATAAGCTAGTCTCAATCCCGGAACTTGCCATCATACGTCGCAACCATCTAATAAAGCTTCATGAAAAACGCCAAAAATATTTTGAACTTTTTTATCCACGTCAAAAAGAAAATCGTGCCACAGTTATCGATATACCACAACAAGTTAAATTACTTAGCCAAGGGGTAAAATTCTCAGCGTTGGAATGGAAAAGAATTATAATCGGATACCGAATATTACGCAGTTTTGAGAATGAAAATATTAGAGTAATATTAGAGCAATCGCTTAGCTATAAACAAGAATATCAAACCAATGTACAACTTCATTTGCAGGCTATTAAATCCGGATTGAAGAAAATCTTTTCAATGTATAAGAATACAGATGAATTAGCCAAATTGGCTTCTCTGATAGACTTATTTTTTAATATTGAGCTAGAGGATTATGAATTAACAGAAATAGACAATTGGGATTACTGTATTACATATGAGGAAATAAAATTGCTAGATAGATTTTTTAAAAATGAAGAAATAATCGATTTGGATGATTTCCCACAACTAGTAGCAGAACAAATAAAAAGCGATGAAGAATATGCAAGACAACTCCAAGAAGAAGAATATGCTAGATTAACAACTAGCAAAGAAATATCAGCATTGCAGTCAGATAACAGAGCAGAACAATTTGCAGAAAACTCATCTCCTCTATTAACAGAAGAGGATAATAGTATAACATTAAATATTGATGCTTATAATGAATTAATAAAAAATGCGCGGGCGACTATTGGCTTGCTTCCTTTGCACAGGACAACGATAAAGAATGTAGCAGGACAGTTTGTAGAACTTGGCCTGCCAGATACAGATGATTGTTTTTATTATGGTGTAATTTTAGGGTATTTATTACCCGTTATTAATCAGCAAGAACAATTTACGAAACGTGGGCAAAAGTTATTTACGGATAAAATATCAAATCAAGAGTTAGGATTATTAAATGAGAAATTACGAGAATATAATGGTAATATAGAATTGCTGCACCAGTCTAACAGTATTATCAGAAATTTAATAGATAGATATTTACAACCTCTGTTAAGAGAATATATTAGTCAGCATAAAAAAGACCTAGATCCACGGCATAGGGAAAGGTTGGCAGCACTGATGCATTTACCGATTTATGGGATGCATAGTCTAATTCGTTCAGAAATTTCTGCTCTCAGTGACATGCTGCAACAACCTATCAAAGTTTATATTAGTAGCACCGCGCAATTTGCTGCTGATACATCGGAAGTATGGCGCGACAAAAAGCCTCGATTAGAACCAATCTATTTGATTAAATTATCGTCTACTCGTTACAATCTTTGTTTAAATACCACTGTACTAGTAAATTGTAATGCAAAAAATCGTATGCAAAATGATATGCAGAATGAATCAACCTTAGTTAGCTCGACAGCAGTTCTTGGTATTAATTTATTTTCTAGCCTATTTAAAGGATTCAACAGTGAAATACCTGAAAAATTGGCAAAGGTAGCTCAAATTTTTGGAAAGACTAAATATGAAATTAGTGATTTGCAAATAGTTAACCGAGTGAACATGTTAGCCGAGGAGGCGTTAAAAAACCTAAAAGAAAATTATTTAAGTTATCGTTATATAAAGCCATTATTTGGCGAAGCATTTGATATCATGGAGAGTGATATAAATTTAACTTTGCTGGATAGAGAGACGGAAGAAAATAAACCGGAGTTGGTTCCAGCAGAGTCACCGGTTCAACATGAGGACCAAACTAAATGGAATTTCGCATTACCCTATGCGGAACAACAAAACACAGTAAAAACATCCAGTTCAGTAGAGGCGGAAAATTTATTTAAGTCAAATCCACGTCAGCAACAAATCGTAATTTTAGGACAAGCGGGAAGTGGTAAGACGACATATATCACAGGGTTAACTGTACGTTGGGCTCTTGGTACTCTTTGGCAAGATGAATTTGATTGGGTCTTTAAAATATATTGTGACCATTTAAATCAAAGCCCAGTTTATCAACCTGGAAAAAATTACACTATACAAGATTTAATACATTATGAGTGTTTCCCAGAATTCACAGAAAAAAAATTTGAAGAATTATGGGAAGGAGTAATAGCTCATGTACAGTCTGAGCGAATTTTAATTAT
Source organism: uncultured Gammaproteobacteria bacterium (assembly GCA_964430685.1). Taxonomy (GTDB): domain Bacteria; phylum Pseudomonadota; class Gammaproteobacteria; order CAYSGV01; family CAYSGV01; genus CAYSGV01. The sequence continues at coordinate 9,295 of CAYSGV010000036.1, read as the reverse complement.
AATGGATGGGCTAGAAAAATTATTAGGCATCCACTCAAATCCAAAACACCCATTACATAATCTAATGCAACATTTGCTCATAAGTAAACGACCGATACTTGCCACATTACGACCATATGGTATGGCAATTTTTATGCAACCGTGGCGAGAAATAAAATTAATAGGGTTTAATGATGACGCTGTAAAAACGTATATTAAGTTTTATTTTAATCTGTTATCTAAAAAAACCAAGAGTATTGAGGCTGACATTTTAGATAAAAAAAGCGAATCATTATTATTAGATCTGCAAAGAGACCAAAATTTTTGGAGTGTAGCACATAATCCCATTACGCTTAATGTAATCTGTGGATTATCCCTGCAACATCAAGATACTGGATTAACCGACCAGACTCATACGCAATTGTATCAGAAAATTGAAGATCAACTGTTAATTAATGCTTATAGAGAAAATCAGGCTGATACACCCGTTAAATTATCAGCTGATGAAATTTTAAAAATTCTTCGTGAGGAATATAATCAATCTATCGATTTTTTACATTATCTCGCATATACTGGTTTAGTCCACAAAAGTTCAATATTAGATAAGGACTTAATTGATGATGCATTAAATTGGACACTGTCTTTAGAAAAGAATATCAAAGCATCTGAGTTGGCACAGCGAAAAAATCAGCTATTCGAAACTGCACTGAAATGGGGATTAATAAGACCAATCCTTAAACAGGATTCTCATATTAAGATTGAACGAGAAAAGGCTCACGAATTCATACATGATAATTTTCACGATTATCTGGCCGCTAGCTTTATGTCAAAGTCGTTATGTAAATCAGATCATCCTTGTCACCGTCAGATAAAGATATTTATTCGTATAAATAAATTTGACCAACGATATCAGTTTGTAATTTTGTTTATCGCCGGTATGTTACGTAATCAACCGGAAGCTTTAAAAACATTCTTAGAATTACTTCAGGAGGAAGTAACAGAAGATTTAACAAATGATTATCAATTAGGTCTATTAGTACGGTGTTATGAGGAATCTTACCATTCATCTACACGTGAACAGTTTACTCTTATACTCGAAAAAATAATCAGTCGGCTGCAGTGGTGGGGTCATCTTAATCATCAACAAATGTGTTTGATTGAAAATAAAAAGTCTTTATTTCTAAATGCGATCGCATTGAGTCCTAAATTACGGATTCTTTTATCAGAAAAAATTGAAAGTATGAGTTTTTTCCCTGGGTGTCAATCTATATATAATCTTTGTGCATTATTAACAACAATAAAAGTCCCACTATTTCAAGAATTAATTAATTCACTTAGGCAGCAGTTAATATCAGTAGAAAAATCAGAAAGCAAAAATCAATATTTAAGTATGCAGTTGACAGAAGATACAAAAGAAGTATATAGAATTATGCAGTTATTAGGAGAAATGGCTGGTGTTCCTGAAATTTTAGTAGTATTAGCTAACCAATTGAAATCCCCAATAGAGACTGTTTGTTATATGGCCGCAGGCTCAATATTTCGTATCGGGAAGAGGGCTGCTACTCCTCAGATAATCAAAACATTATTCGATATCCTTAATAACAGTAAAGGTCAAGTTTGGATCGCTGCGTTAAATATATTACAGAAATTCAGAAATAATGAAATACAATTCCAGGTCTCAGATGTGCTTATTAAATTACTTAAACATAAAAATGACGAATTTAGAAAACTTGTAGTTATTCAAATGGGTATTTTTTATGAATTGGCTTCTGAGCCTAAAATGATTAAAGCAATAATAGCTAATTTAACACATCCATCTCCAAATATCCGTATTGAAGCAGCAAAAATATTACATGGTTGGGGCGATAAGGGAGCAACGACAGAAGTTTTGACAGCGGTAAAAGAAAACTTAAAAAACCCATCATATGAAGTTAGAAAAGAAGTCTGTGAAGCTTTAGCTCAAATGGGAAATAGAGCAATATCATTGTTGCCGACTTTAGAAGTTTGTTATAAAGAAGCAGATGTTAACAATTTGAGTATTTATGGTCTTGCAATTTTAGGAGTATTACGAAATAAGGATGCTAGTCAGTTTCTTTTAAATACAATAGAAGAATTCTTATGTCATACAAACCCAAAGTATCGAGTATCTGCGTTTGCACTTTTGTATCATATGAAAGGGAAACGATCGACCCCGAAGATTTTATCTGCAATAATTGCAAATATAAATTACCCCCATGAAATGGTTAATCGGGGTGTGTCGTGTGCTTGTGAAACATTGAGACAACAAGCTATTGCAGTAATACCTGCATTAGTAGAACGTTTGAAACAAGTAGATAGACAAAATGTAAAAGAGATAGACACAATTATAACTGTTATCGGGGCGTTTTCTGATAAAGCGGCTAGATTAGATGTGGTTTCGGCGCTGGAACCATTTTTAATGAGTCAAAATATAGAACTTTTAACTACTGTTCTATGGGCGCTTAATAAAATAGGTAAAGCTGCAAAATCAAATCAAGTTTTAACTGTATTATTGGTTATGTTAAATGACCGTAATCTTAGTAGGAAGATACGCTTAACTGTGGCAGAGATCTTAATTAAGATGGATATTGAAGTAGCAGATGAAGGTATCTTAGCCATATTGATTGAATGCCTACATGATTATGATCAATCTTTTGTTGCTGGGCGAGCATATTTTTTATTAGTAAAAATGGGCGCTAAAGTCGCCACACCACATATATTGAGGATACTTGTGAGCTATCTCAATGATGAGGACATGGGTGTACGTGTGACCGTAATGGACATTTTAGGGGCTTTAGGAGATAAAGCTTTTAATCCTGAAGTGATAACGGCATTATTGGCAAATTTGACGGAAAAAGCATGGGATATAGCTGGTTACAGCGCTCAAACTCTGGGTAAATTGGGTGAAAGAGCTGCTGAACCGAGAGTATTAACCAAACTTATTCAGCTTCTTAGAGAATATAAAAATGGTGGGATTGTTTCTGTAAATACTTTTGGCGAAGAAGGATTGTTTCGTTCCAAAAAACGTTTAGATATAGACTGTGTTCTTGAAGTCATATTGAATACTTTAGGGGAAATGGGCAAAGGGGCAGCCACGTACGAAGTTCTAGTTACTCTTTTGAGCTATATAAAATCCGACAATATAAGCGAATCTAAACGTGCTGCTGCAATATGTGCGATATCAAAAATAGTGAAAGATAGTATATCGCGTTTGATACAACTATTAGCTGAAACAGCATCGAATAAAGAAATTTATACTGTGTTAAATGCTTTGGTTTATGCAGCTCTATATAATGGTGGTTCCTTACAAATTGTGTATAAACAGAACAATAGAAATTTTTACCTTATAAGTTATTTTGGAGACCAAATTTCACAGGTTAGTTTATCTGACTATCAATCACAAATCATAAAACGCTTAATCCCCGTCGTAACAAGAATTATTGATGAAGCATCATATTTGCAACCATTTCGTTTTGCTGTACAAACTATTCCTGTTTTACAACAAGATCCCCTATTAGGACATATGAAAGAAAATCCTTATCCTGCTGCAGATGATCTCATACAACATCAAAATGATGAACAGTACATGGCCACTTCCTTAGAAATGCAAAATAAAGCTAAGCCAGTCCCAGCAGATTTTTTATACCTTAATCGTGTCCCAATACCAGTAATTGAACTGCAAAAGATTGAATCAGGTTTATACCCAGTAAAAGCAATGAATGCTTTTTCAGAGATTGTCAATATTGTTCGTGGTCGCGCTACCCACGATATTGATCAGGCCCTCATAATTAATACATTAACACGGTTAACACCAATTAACATCGGATATCAAGCTGAAGTCGATAATGAACAACTAAGCGTTGTGCATTATTGTGCTTTTAAGGGTCTTTATAAAGCTTATTATTATATAATAGATCGTCTTGGTTTTCCGCCAAATAAAATGATGACTCGAGGTGGGTTATACCCGATCCATATTGCAATAATATCAAGACAAATTGACTTTGTTCGATCACATTTAGAATATATTAAAAAATTAACACCAGTTGCTATTGATAATGGTACACAAATCCATGAACTTCATCTAGCTATTCTTGAAAACTCACCAGCTATGGTTAGTGCGATACTGGATAATGTACGACTTGAAAATCCTCTGTTGAGCAAAGGTGGAACATTTTTACATTTAGTAATTGCTTGTAGTAATGAAAATGATATGTTGGAAATATTATTGAATCATCGATATAGAGCCGATAACTCTGTTCGTAGCATATTGAATGTCGAATATGAGAATAAAACGGTGCTTGGATATGCTGCATATTTAGGTCATGTTGCACAAGTCGATTATTTATACAACCTATTAAGTTGGAATCTTGAAATTCAGAAAGGATTAAAAGATGTTGAGCGTGCATTTTATCATGCTGCAAAAGCTGGCCGTGTAGAAGTTGTACGTTATTTTTTGGACAAAGGTTTTCAACCTCGATCCGATCATGACGATTATGATGATACCATAACCTATTTAAAATCAAAATCAGATGATAATTTTCAAAGTATTTTAGGTTTAATGAATAATGCACGTCAAATGGGTAAACTACAGCGTAATAATCCACCGAATCCGTTAACCCAAGAATATGAATCAATTGTTTATGAAGGTAGTGGGATGGTAGGGGCTATATTCTCTTATATGCGTACAGCCTTAATTAAATGCTGCCAAAAACGATTCGTTGATGTTAAAACAAAAAAGGGCTATGAAGATGAAAAAGATAAACGATTACTAGCTGATAAATGCAAGCGGGTTGCCGGGGCGTCAACAAGTGGCATTTTTGCCTTATTGCACGCAATGGACGTGCCCGAAGAAAGAATAGAACGAGCTATGAGTCAAAATTTTAGCCAATTTTTAGAAGACTATAGTGATAGAGCCATAGCGATATTGGATAATCCAACCTATATAGAAAGAATTATGGCAATATTACAAGGTCTTGCTAATAACACGGCGGAACAAATAGCAGTAGTTAAACAAATTCAATCACAACCAACAGCTAGCGGAAGTATGATGAGTTCTGCATTTAATGTAGCGGCTAGTGGCTATTCAATTTATAAAGCGTTCTTAGAAGCCATAAAAGATTTGACCCAGTTAAATTCTGAATTTAAAGGTTTTGTGAAAGGGGTTGAATTAATAAATTGGCTTACAAAGCTGGTAAAAGCAGAGCGTTTTTCAGAAGTTCTGACTTTTGGTGAATGGGCCGATATTGTTAATGGCAATCGAAATCGTTATAAGCACCTATATATAGCAATCACTTGTTTAGAAACAGGTCTTCCAATCATTTTAAGTTCTGAAAATCCCGTTTGTAGTAATTATGTAATATTAAGTGCTATACATGCTGCTTTCTCCGTTCCGGTTGTATTTGAACCCGTAAAACTGCGTATTAAAATCTCAGAGGGCAAGTTTGCGTATACGACAGAACATTATATTGGTGGCAACTTGTTGTGTAAAAACTTAACCACAGAATTCGATAAACGACTTTACACAGATACTGGCGCTGACGGTGATAAAGATTATCCGAGCTTTAATGCCAAAACAATAGCGATTCGCTTTAGATACAATAGGTTACAGCTTTCTCAAGGGATAGATTTTAATAAAAATTTGCAACAATTATGTCAGATTTTCAATCAGGCAGAAAATATTATTTCGGCTTATAGCCAGCAGAATTATCATCGTAGTATTGAATTAGAATCAGATACTGTTAGCGCATTAACTTTTCGAGAACTAATTTTAAAAGACAAAAATATATTAGGTAAAATCTCTAATGAGACAGTTTGCCGGTATTTTGGTTATTCGGTGAATGAGGTTTTTGCTGATGAAATTACAACCCTAATGGAGGCAGCTCGCCAAGGAGATGTCGAACAATTACAAAGACTCTTGGAAGCTGGACTAGATGTGAATCTAGTCGATCATAAAGAGCAAGCGACGCTTCTGCATTGGGCTGCCGGTTTTGGACATATTCATGCTGTTGAGTTATTGTTACAAGTAGGGGCTAATCCTCACTTAAAAGATGCAAACGGTGAACTTCCTCTTGATTGGGTATTAGAAGAAAACCAGAATATCAAGAAATTACTACAATCTGCAATGTCACTGCCTGCAACCCCACAGGCTGCCAATATGAATATGGGTTTTCTTCTAAATCAACCGCTACCGCAGCCAGCTGCAGCAATATCATATGGTTCACCTGAAATTTTAAACCCAAATAGTAAATAATAAATATCAAGAAATTGTGTAAATGTATTTTTACTAAACTTATTATGGCTGTAAGAAAGCGGGCAGAAAGAATTTGCGGTACAGTTTCAATTGGTTATTGTCATTTAATGTTTGATGATTTATATTGATAAACGTTAATTTATTGTATTTATTTTTAATTGTAATACTAGAAAACTGAACTATTACTTATGGATACTCGCGTTTTTTCATTTTTTATAAATTCAATAATAAATTCTAAAATGGAAGTGAACCAATACACAATAGGAAGCAAAGCTAGCCTCAATCTGATTTAATAAAAGGAATGGACAAGTTTGGATAAAAAGCACGAAAAAAAAGAGAAGCACCATCATAAAGAAACTCATAATACAATTAATACGACTTTAGATGATGCGCATAGCCCAAAATTGCCATATTCACCGCTAAGAAATAGCCCAATTTCATTCCTTTTAACTCGGACGTCGCTTTTTTTCGAAAAAACTTTTCAAATGAGCAATTGCAGTCCTGAGACAATAAAATTCTTTAAAGCCATGCAGGACAGCAATTTTTATATATTTATGGAAATGTTATGTGCGAATAAAGATTTGGCTTCAGCAGAAGATGACAATGGAAATCGACCCCTTCATTATGCAGCTTCTGTAGGTATATTAGATATGGTAATGCTGCTTTTAGCTGGCAGTGCTAGAATAGATGCAAAAAATAAATTCAATGTACAAGCAATTCATATTGCTGCCTTCCTAGGCCATACCGATGTTATTCAGCAGTTATTGCAACATCGTGCTTGTTTTATTGATAGAGTGAATATCGGTCTTAGTGATGACAGTGTTGATGAACAAAAAATTAGTCTTGAGCCAATACATTTGGCAATCTTGAATGGACAACTTGCTGTAGTAAATTTATTTTTAGAGTATGGTCCGCTAGCCGATAAAACTTTATATGTTAGCAACTTAGGTAATATTTTACATCTTACAATATATTCAAAAGATTCTTCTCGAATATTAAGAAAGCTTGCCTTTTATCCTGAGATACTAATGCGTAATGAGTTATTTGATCAGCCTGATTGCTATGGTATACCTCTGCTTAGGATGGCCGTACTAATGGGTAACATTCAAGCAGTAAGAATATTAGCAAATCATCCAAAAGTTAAGTTATATTTAGGATCTAATTGCTATAGTATTAGAGGAGAAGAATCAAGTATAGTATATGATGTCCTAGATAGTACGCATCCTGAAGCAATGGAAATTATAATCGAAAGCTTTGCTGATCGATTGGCATTAAAGTCTCATATCATGCTTCCGTCTGGCAGCACGGAAAAGATGTCACCGTATGATTTACTTTTCAAAAAATTAGAAGATTGTAGGAGTGTTTTAGAACGTGTTAAAGATGATCCTATACTTTATCTTGCGAATGACTTAGATAGATGCAGACTAGATAGAATGTGTGGATATGTTGAAAGAATAGTTAGAAATAATTTTTCAGTTACCCGTTCATTTCGTAATTTAATTTTCCAAACCGGTGGGAATAAAATTTTTGCTTATGCAACAGCATTGAAAACTTTAAAAGATAGCGTAGATGATAAAATACCACAAATATATTGCGCCGAACGAACATTAGGTATTTCAATGGCAAGCATTATTGCCACTTTTGCAGCATTGGATTTTAATTGCGATGAAATGATTTCAAGCTTGAAGCGATTAAATTTTAATGATTTGTTCAATGATATTAATCTTGAAAAATTAATAAAAAACATAAACTCGGAGTCTTTCCGAATTTTATTTGGCATGCTTATTAAAGAAAACGGCGCTTTTAGCATAAATGATTTTTTGAAAAAAATAACTAAAAAAATAAATGGGTTTAAAAAGAATAGCAAGCACAGTAGTTCGCCCGCAGAATTCATTTCTTTTTTTCAAAGAATACTACAGGAAATTACAAAAAAATATTCAAACGTATTAAAAGAAGATGCACATTTATTATATTCTAGTAAATCTTGGGGTTTGCAATTATTAAGAGCACTTAAAGATATAGATGGAATATGCAATGCTGATCTATTTTTTTTAAAACTAGAAGAAATAATTAAAGAAAAAGTAACCCGTGATATAAGTAGATTGTCTACTACAAACAGAGGAAGACTTGAAAAATCATTTGGTAAAAATTGGATTGATCATTTCAATTTTGGCCATCTAGCAGTAATTGTTGATCAACAGATATGTAATTACAAACATCTTCATATTTTAGTTTCGTGTATTGATGGTGAACCTATTACTGATAATATTAATTCAGAAGAGCAGCGATGGTATACGGTAAGTATAATGGATGCGCTTCATGCTGCTTTAGTGATACCGTTTGTTCATAAACCATATCTAATTTCATCAAAACGTTATGTTGATGGAAACGTACTATCACCCAAGCTGGTCGAGTTATTTGATCGAACCAGATATATGCAACGTTATTATCCTGATCGGCCTGAACGTAAAATTTTTAATGATGAAACATTATGTTTTGAGTTTATGGCAGCTAATCTTAATCTGCCCGGATCCGATTTATCTAGGGTAAAAAATGATGAGCTGAAAAGGCAATCTAATTCTTTGTCTGAAACAGAAAAAATAGCAGACACTGAATATATGCGTACTATCTATATTAGCGATTGTGGTATTGCTACAATGAATTTAGGGGTATCAGCATTGGATGATAAAAGTAATGAAGCGTTAGCAAGAGCCGCTGTATCTGCCGTACAAGATTTTCTCGAAAGCATAAGAATAGCTAGGCCAGTTCCAATACCCCTACCGGTTAGGGTACCTGACAATGAAGCGAATAAAGTTATTCAACAGCCGCAACCTGCTGACGAAAAAAGTAAAAAAGAAAAATCATCACATCGACATAAGGAACACAAAAAAGAAAAAAAAATTAAAAAATCATTATCCAAACAATCTAAAGCCCAAAATAGTAATACCTCTAATCAACTCACTCAAGGAGACGATATGCAAGGAAAAATACCAGCACCAGCACGAACAACATTACCGTTACAACCTGCACAACCACAAGCGTTAGCAC
>CAYSGV010000035.1:0-13516 GCA_964430685.1 uncultured Gammaproteobacteria bacterium | reverse complement strand
AAGATACTTTAAAAATAAAAGAAACACTGCATAAGAAGTTAAAATTTTTATTTTTGGTTAGTCGTACGATGCGCGGCATAGGTGACCCAAATACTATTCGCAAAGAGTGGGAGGTATGCGCAGCACAGCTAGAAGAACGAATTAATAGGTTAAGCATCGCTGCGTATCGACATCTATCATTTAGTTACCAACTGATCAAATTGCCAACCAGTCTCGATTGTCAATTAGAGAGCGCTACTATTGTTTATGTGCCTGGAAAGATTAATCTGAGCCAGTATCGAAAAGCATTGTATGATTTTCTAAATAAAGAATATCTACAATTGAGTCTTCCCAGTGATCTCTTTGAAAACATTTGGTTTTTAAATGAGGAACTGATTTTAGAAGATTCAACACTGTGTAATAAACAATTATTTAATACCGTGTATCCAGGACATGTTCCTGCTACCCCATTGAAACCTAAAGCATTAGCAACAATTGAGTTAGTCACAGACGGAATTGCTGGATTACAAGTTACAGAGGGGCAAGAAACTACTACCTTGCCAGCACCTGCGCCTGCCGCAGCTACTGCGCCAACCACCGTGGCTATTGGTACAGCGGGTGAGCAATACGTATTTGATTTACTCAAAAGAAAATATAGAACATCTTTTGCAAAAATCGAAGTTGAAAATGATAGAGAACTCATCGTGAGCACCCCAAATCTAACAAATGTAAAGGATACAACTAAAAGTGTCATTAAAAAGGAATTGAGATGGGTGCGCACTACGTGGGATATGCAAGTCACCACCTTTTTTACAAATAAACCGGAAAAACTCAAAAAAATAGAAGTTAAATCATCTGAAGCTAATAAATACATTGCTACTTTTACGGTTAATCAGCTTAATGATTTATTACCATTGTCAACGCCAAATTTTGCCAAGTATAAATATACAATTTACTTTGTTAGTAAAGTTTATGATGATGTATATTGCGACAAGCTTAAACATCCAAAGCTAAAAGTTGATAACAATACGCTGGTTGATTTTACCTGCCAGAAGAAACGATTGGGTAGCGATGCTCCCCCAAAGAATATAACATTAGCGCTAAATAGCATTACCGTCTCAGTATCAACAGTTGCTCGAAATATAGATTTTCAGCTGGAGGAAGCGCACGATAAACAAACGGCACCAACAGTAATAGCAAAAACACCAGGAAACGGTATGTAAATGACGAGTTCCAATAAAGCTTACTTAGGTTATTATAATTGTGAGGCCATAGCCTTACGCAAAGTTAGTGGACACATAGCTGTCCAAACCTAATTAATATATCGCAAACAATACCGCTTATCCTGTACTTCACCCAAAGTCCTTCACCCGGGCCTGATATAGAAAGCAAAGGCATATTGCGGATCACCTAAATTCCCTATTAAAAATAGGGATCATCACTTTGGCCTTTATGGGTATACTTTATTATTATATCTAATAAATTCTTGCATTCCTGTATCACTCTCATTGTCACTCTCTGCAGGTGTTGCAGGAACAGCGCTCAGCTTATTTTTTCGTTCAAGCGTACGTTGAAGTATCAAAGTACCACTTATATTAATTGACACTTGTGCTGCAGCCGCTGGCATTATGGCCATTGGCTGCAAACGATGATGAGAAAATGATAGAAGTGATTAGCCCAGCTGTACTGATTTTATGGTTTCGCCATCTGCTTCATAGAAAACGCGAACACCATATTTATCAGGTTTATTTAAGGTACCTTCTACTGGTGTCCCCACTGCTTCCCATATACCTAATGTAGAAACATCTAATACTCCGTGCATGACTGCTCGAGCGGCTGAGCCGGTTGGCTTTTGTACTTGAAAAGTTTCTTCTACTAACACTTGTTGTTTATTGGTTTTTTGTGAAATTGTCACCGCGCCTTTATTGAGTAAACATGTTCTCGTTCGACATTGTGCCAGTTCATCTGGGCTTATACCCTTTTTTTGTGCTGCCATATAAACAGAGCATGATGAAATAAAAAAAGATGCAGCGATTAGTAACAAGATACTTAGTAATTTTGCTTTCATTGATCACCTTTAAGTTGGTATTGTAATTAAAATAAAATTAAACCAGGTCGTTAGAAAATTTTATTACTTAGCGCTGGAGGATTTTGGCACTGGTAATAAACAGCATCGGCATCTGCAAAAGGCTCAAGATTAAATCCATTTACAGCTGTTTGGTCGGGTACACTTAAATAAATGTAGTTTGTTTTTAAATTCTTTTTATTGGCATAATCTACAGCTTGTTCTTGTAACACTTGATAACCCCCGCCTAATTTAATCATCCCTTGAAATTGATTCATTGCCCAAGTGTGTGATTTACGATCGACTTGTAAACATTTCCAACTCGCATCAGGCGCTATATAACCAACTTTAACTTTGTTGCCGTTTGCTAAATTTGCTTCACTTATTCTCTTAATAGTAGTGGTGGTATGGGTTACTGTACATGCAGATAAAAATGCAGTTGTACAAACAAGTGCTGCTAAAAATATATTTGTTTTCATACGTTATCTCTATTTGGTTTATGTTTAATCTTGCAAAATGGTAAAGCCAATACGGATTACTGTCAACCACAAGGAAAATTACATTGATTTTATAGAAGAATTTTCTAGTTGCGTAACCGTTTGATTAATCCACGTTTCAGCTTTGGTTATTAATTCTTCCACTGATAAATCATGTGGATCAATGGGGGTGCCGATTACAGCCGTTATGGTGCCAGGATATTTAATAAAACCTCGGCGCGGCCAAAAGCTACCAGCATTATGCGCAACAGGCACAAGCGAATAACCACTTTCTTTGGCTAAAACAAATCCACCTTTAGAAAATTTATGGGTTTTGCCCGCTGCAATACGCGTCCCTTCTGGAAACACAACCACCCAACGACCTGATTTTAATTGTTCTGTTCCTTGGTTGATGAGTTGCTGCATTGCATTTTTTTTATCCGCTCGATCGATGGCAATTGGCTTTAACAATGCTAAAGCCCAACCAAAAAATGGCACCCGCAGTAACTCTTTTTTAAGTACCCATGTTTGTTGCGGAAAAATCTTTTGTAATGCTAAAGTTTCCCACATAGATTGATGTTTGCACAGTATAATTGCATTTTGTGTTGGAATATTTTCAGGATTGACCACGCGATAATTTATACCACAAGTAATGGTTAACCATTTGAGCAATATGCGGGTCCATATGGTTACAAACGCATAGCGTGTTTCAACTTTAAAAGGAAAAAATAATAAACTGAGTGAAGCGTGCACTACAGTTATCAAAACCATACCGATAAAAAAAAGCATACCACGAATTGAGAGAATCGTTTTATTCAAGAATCGTCTCCTCGATTAATTTCATAACCGCTTCATACAAACTTGGAAATATTTCGATATCCCTTAATTCACTTTTATGTTCACTAAAGGTTTTTTGACCATAACCCGTTAAGACTAAAATCGGTCGACCTCCAACGCTGCGCGCTGCTTGTATATCGCGCCAACTATCACCAATCATGGGCACGTTAGCTAATGGGACATTAAATTGTTTTGCGATTTTTAAATATAAGCCCGTTTTCGGTTTGCGACAATCGCAATTGTCATCTGGATGGTGCGGGCAATAAACTAAATAATCAATTTCCCCGCCTTGCGCTTGTAAGGCTGCCTGCATTTTCTCATGAATTTGTTCCAATGTATCGATAGAGTATAAACCTCGGCCTACTCCCGATTGATTGGTTGCCACAGCAATTGAGTATTGGGCTTGTTTAAGGCGTGCAATCGCGGCTAAGCTTTGTGGAATGGGGATCCATTCATTAGGGGATTTAATAAAATCATCTGAGTCATGATTGATCACCCCATCGCGATCGAGAATAATTAATTTCATAGTTATCCAGGTAGTAATGATATGTCAGCAACCGTTAAAAATAACTGACGCAACTTTTTTAACAAACATAAACGATTTTGTTTAAAATCTTTATTCTCGCTCATTACAAAAACCTCGTCAAAAAACTGGTCAATCACATTTTGTAATGAAGCTAAAGAAAATAATATTTTTTGGTAGTCTTTTTGATCAGCAATTTCTTTGTCAGTGGCCATCATTTTGTGATAAAGCGCTTGCTCTGCTGGCAATTCCAAGCGTTTTTCATTGATGTTATCTTGTTCAAGAAAAGCGGCAGCTAAAATTTTCACCACTCGTTTATTGGCTGTGGCCAAGGATTGTGCTTGTGGCAATTGTAAAAATTCTTGTACAGCTTGCATGCGCAAATCCATATCATAGGGAATATCATTTTCTACATGCGCAACAGCTTCATAAACTTCTGGCGCAATGTTGCGTTCTAAGCACCATGCTCTTTGTCGGTCATTCAAAAAGAGGCGAATTTTATTCAACATCTCTTTGTTTGTAGGAATTGCTTGTAATTGTTTAAACACTTGACCACAGGCGCCAAACAAAAAGCTAAGCGACAAAGGAATATGTTTCTCTACTAAAATTCGTATAATCCCAAGTGCTGCGCGGCGCAACGCAAATGGATCTTTATCTGCTGTGGGTTCTTGACCAATAGCAAAGTAAGCATACAAGTGGTCACAGCGATCGGCTAGTGCTAATACCATGCCGTAAGATGTTGCCGGTAATGCATCACCAGAGAATCTAGGTAAGTATTGTTCACGTATAGCGGTGGCAATGCCTTCATGTTCATCACGGTAATAATGATACCCCATAATGCCTTGCAATTCGGGAAATTCACCAACCATATCGGTTACTAAATCTGTTTTAGCCAGTAATGCAGCACGACTGATTAAATCTTCTGACAATTTATCTGCATTTTTTAAATTTTTATTTAATTCTTCTGCGATAAGCAGGGCAAGCAATTCCAAACGCTTCGCTTTATCATACAATGTACCTAGTTTTTCATTAACCACAATGCCACTTAAACTTTTAACTCGTTCAGTTAGAGGCGTTTTTTGATCGGTTTCATAAAAAAATTGTGCATCACTGAGACGGGCCTGCATTACACGCTCATTACCTTTAATGACTTGTTCGGGCATTTGGCTATCTAAATTTGCTATCGTTACAAAAAAGGCGAGCAATTCATCTTTATTTTTTTTACGTATCGCGAATGATTTTTGGTGGTGTTTCATTGAGGTAATCAGTACATCGCTTGGTAGTTTTAAAAAGTCTGGCGTAAAACGTGCGCATAGAGCCATTGGCCATTCAACTAATGCCGTCACTTCATTCAGTAAATCTTCATCAACAATTACCGAACCAGAAACCTCTTGTTCAATTTTTGCAATTTGTTCTTTAATTTTTTCTTTGCGTTGTTCAATATCTGCGATGACAAAACCTTCTTGTTTTAATCGTTGTTGATAATCGCCAGCTGTATGAATCGTTAATGCTTCTGGTGCATGAAATCGATGCCCGTGTGTTTTGCGATCACTGTTTAATCCAAAAATTTGCGCTGGAATAATTTCCTGACCATACATCAACAAAAACCAGCGTACAGGTCGTAAAAATTCGTAACTGCCATCACCCCACCGCATTTGCCTAGGCAAAGATAACTTTTTAAACGCTGTAGTGATGATTGCGGGTATTAATTCGTAAACCGAAAGACCTGCTTGTTCACCACGATAAACAACCCATTCCCCTTTATCTGTTTTGAGTTTTTGTAATGCGCTGACTTCAACACCATTGGTTTTTGCAAAACCAATGCACGCTGGAGTCGGTTGCCCTGCTTCATCGTATGCTGCCGTTAATGCTGGCCCGCGCCGCTCAATGGCTTGTGTGGGTTGTGTCCGTTCCAGTTGTTCAATTAAAATAGAAAGCCGACGGGGTGTCGCAAACGCTTTGACCCGACCTTGGTAGCTTAATTGTGCTGTTTGCAATTGACTGACAATTAAATGCGCCAATTGTTGCACCAATGGCGTTAAGCTTCGCGCAGGTAATTCTTCCGTACCTACTTCAAATAATAAATCTTCATTATGAGGTAACATTGACATCCACCTTTGCAGCACAGAGCGGGAAGCCTAATGCTTCGCGTTCAGCTAAATATATTTTTGCAATTGACTTGGCTAAATTTCGCACTCGTAAAATATAGGCTTGCCGCAAACTCACCGACAGTGCGTGACGTGCATCGAGTAAATTAAATGTATGGGATGCTTTTAACATCATTTCATAAGCAGGCAGTACCAATGGAATATCTAATAAACGATTACATTCTTGTTCATAAGTATCAAATTGGGTAAACAATAATGCAACATTTGCATATTCAAAATTATAAGCCGACATTTCTTCTTCGTTTTGTAAAAATACGTCTCCGTAAGTCACTTTATCTTTACTCTGCGGATGGCCACGCCAGATGAGATCATACATGCTATCGACATTTTGCAAATACATCGCAATACGTTCTAAGCCATAAGTAATTTCACCAGTAGTTGGTTTACAACTTAATCCACCTACTTGTTGAAAATAAGTAAATTGACTTATTTCCATGCCATCTAACCATACCTCCCAGCCAAGGCCCCAAGCACCTAATGTTGGTGATTCCCAATTATCTTCTACAAAACGCACATCATGAATATTGAGATCAAATCCCAATGCGATTAACGATCCTAAATACAACTCTTGAATATTTTCCGGTGAAGGTTTAATGGTTACTTGAAATTGATAATAGTGTTGACCACGATTTGGATTTTTACCATAACGACCATCAGTAGGACGTCGCGAAGGCTGCACATATGCTGATGCCCAAGGTTCAGGACCAATTGCGCGCAGAAAGGTGGCTGGATGAAACGTTCCAGCCCCAACTTCAATATCATAGGGCTGTAAAATCACGCATCCCTGTTCAGCCCAGTAGCCAGACAATTGATGCATAATTTGTTGAAACGTAATAAATGGTTTTACCTTTATGGTCACTGGTTACTCTTAAATATTATCTTTGTACGACAGCATCATTCTTTCGTACTTGTGCTATATTTTGTTCCATTGCATCTTGTGATAATTGACCTAATGCAAAACGTGTATGCGCAGCATCTATTTTACCATGAGTCGTTTTAGCAAAGATAAAAGCAGGCGTCGCTGGTATACGTAATTTTTCAGCCAATACTTGATTATCATGTATTTCTTGTGCAACTATTTTAGAATTCATGTCATTCTTTAACCGATTAACATTAAGTTTTAGCAAATGCGCAATATTGATAATGTTTTCTTCATTTATTGGCATTTTGCTGGTCATTAATGCTTTATGCATAACCATGTAACGACCTTGCATATTCGCCGCTAATGCTGCTTTAGCTGCCAGTATCGAATTATCACCAAATATAGGTAATTCTTTAAATATAACTCGAAGATTTTTGTCTTTTGTTGTCGTCTGGGTCAATGTTGGTGATACATGCTTGCAATAAGGACATTGATAATCAAAAAATTCAACAACACTTACATCCCCTTTAACATTCCCCGCAACAGGTGAAGTGGGTGAAAAAAATAAACTTGTAGCATTTTGTCCAATTAGTTTATTTAATTCTGTTTGTTGCATGCGTGCCGATGCTTCAGCTAAAACATGTGGGTTATTAATTATATAATCATGAACAATGCCTTCAACTTGACCACGTGTCATTTGATTTTGTTGCTGTGCAAAGCAAACTGGCGCCAACATCATTAAAAAAAACATCGACAAACTTGAAATAAATAAGGCTAAACGTGTTTGTATCATAACTAGTCCCTTTCGCTATCTCTAAATTGAAAACAAGCCCAAATCATAGCTTTACTGGGAAAAATATACAACTGAGAAGTTGCTGTTCGCATCCGTATGAACAATTGGTATACTGCGAATTCAACAAAAATCCACAATCATTTAAGGACCATAGACATGCGTAAAACACTTAAACAATCCGTTACTTTATTATCTTTAAGCTTGCTTGTCTCCATACCAAGCCAAGCCACCCCAGCAACGAACTTCAATCAAGAAATTGTTGAACGAACCATGGTACCTTTTATGCAAAAACATAAGGTTCCCGGTGCTGCCGTTGAACTTTATGTTGATGGCAAGCCGAGTGCCTATTTTTTTGGTTACGCTGATCGGCAACAAAAAAAGCCTGTCAATGGACAAACAATTTTTGAAGTGGGTTCTTTCACTAAATTATTCACGAGTTTACTCGTCGCTTTAGAAGTGAACGCAGGTAAGATGGATTTAAATGCGTCTGTTAACAACTACTTACCCAATAACTTGGCTACAAGTGCATTGAAAAATATAAGTCTGGAACAACTCGCCACGCATATGTCGGGTTTGGCGTTTGCGTTACCCGACGCGATGAACCAACCCGCTAAATTACCTGCTTTTTTTGCAACTTATAAACCAGATGGCCAACCCGGTAAGCAATGGCAATATTCCAACATAGGTATTGGATTACTAGGCTATGCATTAGAAAATACCACCCAGCAAAACATAAACCAGCTTTATCAAAATAATATTTTAAAGCCCCTAGGCATGACATCTATTGGAACAATTGTACCAAAAGCACTGCAAGCAAATTATGCACAAGGCTATGCTAAAGATGGGCGCAAAGCATTACCTACTTGTGAGCAAGATGGCGGCCTTTGTGCATTTCCTGCTGCCGGCGCATTAAAAGCATCCGCACAAGACATGCGCCATTTTTTAGCAGCGGCTATTGGTTTAGCCAATACACCAAAAAATATTCAGCGTGCGATGCAATTGACGCAAACACCTTTTGTCACAATTAATGATGATATGAATCATGGTTTGGGTTGGGAAATTCGCACGCTTGATAATCAAACGCTAAAAGATTTAATTAACAAGCATAACTATGTTTTTCAAAGTATTGAACATGGTCCAGTGGACGCAAAATCATTGCCAACTAACCAACAAATATACAGCGCCAATGCATTGATTGATAAAACCGGTGCAACGGGCGGTTTCCGTTGCTACATCGCCGTTTGGCCCAAACAAAAAACGGGCATTGTGATTATGGCAAATAAATTTATTCCTGATAATTCAATTGTCGAAGCAGGCCGCACGATTTTATCGGAAGTAACTGAAAATAATTCCACAACAAAGTAATACGCTGATATACATAGCCTGAATTCACCTTCTGAATTCAGGCTGTTAGCTATGGTTGTGGTAAAAATATATGTTTTAGCTGATAGTTAACTTGTTCGAATATTTTTTTCTATTTAAAAAGGTAACAATTTCCATGGACGTGAAAATTCCTTTTAATACTTTCTTTCTTGACGGGATTTTAAATATTCCAAAAGAGGCAATTGGCATAGTATTGTTTGCGCACGGTAGCGGTAGTAGTCGCTTAAGCGTACGCAATCAATATGTGGCTACTGTATTCAATCAAGCGAACATTGCCACTTTATTATTTGATCTACTCACTTCTGAGGAGGAACGCATCGATGACGTTAGCCGTGAATATCGTTTTAATATTGAATTCCTGGCTGACCGTTTGGTTGCGGTTACCCATTGGATTATAAAGCAACCTGCGCTTAGCCATTTAAGTATTGGTTATTTCGGTGCCAGTACCGGTGGCGCAGCTGCACTAGTTGCTGCAGCTAGGCAAGCAAAAATAGCAAAAGCTGTGGTATCACGTGGTGGACGACCTGATTTAGCAGGTAGTTACTTGAGCGTAGTCAAGGCCCCCACATTGTTATTGGTAGGTGGCCATGACGATGTAGTAATTGATCTCAATCAAAATGCGCTGGCACAATTACACTGTGTGAATAAATTAACCATTATTCCAGGGGCCACGCATTTATTTGAAGAACCCGGAACGCTTGAACAAGTAGCGAAATTGGCCTGCCAGTGGTTTATTGAATATTTAAAACCGCTATAACTTAATCATTACCCCTTGACCCTCCTTTGAATTTAGCAATAATGTATCTACATTCATAAATATGAAATGATTAACGGTGAACAGATGAACAAAATTTCATACTCCATACCTAAATTTATTTTTTGGAGCCGCTGGTTACAAGCGCCTTTATATTTAGGCTTAGTTATTGTTCTTGCCGTTTATGTTTATCAATTTGCTTTGGGGCTCATTCAGCTCATCCTTAGCGCCAATCTTCATAGTGATACCGACACCATGCTCAGAGCACTGGATCTAATAGACGTCGTGATGATTGCCAATCTTTTGATCATGGTGATCATCGGTGGTTATGAAACCTTTGTGTCAAAACTGCATATGCGTGGCCACCCTGATCACCCGGAATGGTTAGATGAAGTAAATGCCGGTACAATGAAAATTAAATTAGCCTTAGCCTTGGTCGGTATCTCATCCATTCATTTATTAAGGACATTTATTGAACCTGCACAAGTGCCACAAACCACTGTTATGTGGCAAGTAATTATTCATTTAACGCTGGTTGTTTCTGCCATTGCTATTGCGTTCACCAATAAAGTGATGTCCGGTGATCGCATGCGTAGTTCACCCGATCAACGTATTGCAAGTACAGATTAAGCAGCTGCATTTTTATTGTTTAAATGCTTATGACTAAAATCAGGCTTTTGCGGATTGAATGTTCGATTTTTTTGTTTGCCCTTTACAAAGAGATATATTGAAATTGCAGCAACCACACCGGAACTGATTAACGCCGTCTTTGCGTAGATTGGATTTGCCATCAAATGCTCATTAGTTTCATGAGCAAAAAAATGTTTATAAGCAATATCAACTGCCGCAAAAACAGCCCATATTGCACCAAAAGCACCAACTACTTTAAGTATAAACTCCATCAGGATATGAAACACTTGGTCTATAAGTGCTAATAATTTCACACAGCTCCCAAATTGAACATTTATTTAGTAATAATATTGTGTTTTTATAACTTTTGTAAAAATTAAAGAACTATTCTATCAGAAAAATATTAATCACATTTTAGCAACTTGGTTCTTCATGCTCTTAATAATATCTGTTTTAACATTATTTTCTTGAGATTGTGAGATAAATATTGGCTTCGCCTGCTTTCCTGAGCCGTACATTTGTTCAGTAAGCGCATGCATTCCATGATTGGCTATCCAATAAGGTTGAGAGATTTTATAAGGCGTCGTTTCATATAATTTGAGTCCGCCTGCAAATGATTTTTTAAACCATGCGTTAAAATTATCCGTTGTTGTTGCATTTGCGTTAGCCGCAACCTTAGGCAGCAGCCGCATGAGTACTAATAGTCCACCTTCACGAGCAGAAAGGTCGGTACATTTTTCTGCATCGACAGACATCCGCAATCGTGAAAAGATATACCATTCTCCTGCACGTGCTGGTTCATTTTCGGAAATATATAACGCATTAAGTAATAAGAATGGACCTGGTAGTGCAGACGCATTTTGTTCGATCCAAGTACTTTTTTCTTGTTGCGATAAATGTGGTGTTTGTTCTAATAAATTATAAGCAGCAATCAGTCCTTGGTTTGTTGGGTCATTTGGATTTTGAATGAGCTGATCGAGTTTAGCCAAGATATCTTGTTTATTCTTAAGTTTGATATATTCGGATGGCTTTCCCATACTTGAGATAAAATCTTGTGGATTATTAATGGAAACAACATTTTCATGACGATTGACTTGGAGCGTCTCTGTTGTACCAAAAGCAAGAGCGGACATACTTAAAATCAAAAAAATCAACGCTAACCCGTATCGCATTATAACCACCTTATTTGTTATATTTTTCATCTAATCATAAGCCTAATTTAGGCATCTAATCACCCAGACGATTCTAGCGCATTTCCGATTAAACCAGAAGCGATTTTATGCAATCAGATCTTGACCTGGAAAACCATATCAAACTATGCTTGGTACGCGAATTGTAATCATAAAAAGAGGTAGTGCATGGAAAAAAGTTTTACAAAAATACTGCAGGGGTATCAAGCATTTAGAGAAAAATATGCGCATGGCGATACATCTGTCATGCAATTTCTTTCGAATTATGGCCAGCAACCGCAGGTGATGGTCGTTTCCTGCTGTGACTCGCGCGTGGACCCCGCGTTAATTCTTCAGTGTGATCCAGGTGATTTATTTGTTGCGCGCAATGTGGCAAATATTATCCCTCCCTATGAAAAAGATGAGGCGCATCATGGCACCAGTGCGGCATTAGAATTCGGCATTTGCTTTTTAAACGTTAAGCATTTAATAATTCTCGGACATAGCCAATGTGGTGGCATTCAAGCATTATTGGATGGCAATGCGTCAAATAAAAATGATTTCATCAACAATTGGGTTTCCATCATCAAAACACATGACTTCCATGAGAAAAATTCTGATGATTATGCAAAATTAGCATTGCAACAATCTTATCAAAATTGCTTAACCTTTCCATGGATTAATGAAAAAGTTGCAGAGAAAAAATTAAATATCTATTTATGGTTTTTTGATATTAAATCCGGACAAATTTTTAACTATTCGCATACCAATGCAGAATTCCAACCACTTGACTCTGGTAAATAGATAAAATTTGCAAGCTATTTAACATGCTTGCGATGTTTAAAGATAATGGCATCAGAAACAGGACGCAACATTAATGCGCCTATACCTTCGTCTTCATCACCGAAAGGTAAATTCACAATTTTATGGTTGATATACAAAGAACTGGAACCACCACCATCTAAGTTAAGCGCCACAACACAGCCTAGCTTTTGCATGAGTTCTGCTAATTCTTGCAAGGTTAATCCCTCGGGGAATAATGATGTATCTGACGTGTTT
Organism: uncultured Gammaproteobacteria bacterium; assembly: GCA_964430685.1. Taxonomy (GTDB): domain Bacteria; phylum Pseudomonadota; class Gammaproteobacteria; order CAYSGV01; family CAYSGV01; genus CAYSGV01. Next base: position 818 of record CAYSGV010000035.1, on the reverse strand, counting down.
ATTTGAGAAGTATGACTCACTTGTCCATCAGAAATAACCTGTTGATAACGATGTTCTGCGACAACAACAATGATTGTTCCATTTGCGAGCAAGCCAATAGCTGTTCGCGCATGCGGCGCTTTAAAATAATCTGAAAATTTACTAAGCTGATTATTAATTTTACCATCACTCACTAACAAGGGTATACCTCTAACTATAGATAGATGATCAATACGAGACGGGAAACCTTTCCAAATTATTTTAACAGGCGCACCAACTTGAATCATACTTAAATTTGCTGTGGGCGGTAAGGATAATACAGCGCCTTGTTCAGGAATATCATTATTACTATGATTTGAAATTTGCAGTATTTTATTGTTTTTTGCAATGATTATTTCTTTACGCTTCGAAAGCGTTTCTGGTGAATTTTGTCCCCACACCGCTGTGTACAATGCACTTTCTTTTTCCGAAATATAGGTATTAACCTTTTGAGGATGAAATTCATGCTTATTTATTTTGATAGCTAATTTGGGTGCTATTTTTTTAATTTGCAGATGATCATTCTTATTGATAATGAGTGCAGCTTGCTCATTCTGAACTAAGCCATAAATTTTGCCGTCAATAATTAAGGTACTACTGGGCATACCATCACGGTTTCCTCCCATTTCAAAATACCCTGCATTAATTGCAATATCAGCATTGCTATGGTCTGCAATTGTGGCTACTGTCTCACGCCCCAAAACTTGGTTCTGTGCTTTAACAAGTGAAACATTATATTGTGTGGGATCAAGTTGTAATATATGAATTACATGGTTGTCTTCAACGCGTTTTTCGTAATT
>CAYSGV010000034.1:0-13924 GCA_964430685.1 uncultured Gammaproteobacteria bacterium | reverse complement strand
AGCAGCTGCAGGCAGTACGCTGGGCGGGGTAGGGGCCATAGCCAGCGTCTTTATGGGTTTAGTTGAATGTTTTAGTAGTAGTGGCCCAAGTCCATTGCAAATGCTTTCCGACCAAATTCTATCACTATCTAGCCAAATTAAAATTTTATCTGATAACCTAGAAAAGCAGTTAGACTTTCTCTATAAACAACAAAAAGTGATGCTTGATATGATGGTGCAAGGTTTTGTTAGTTTAAATTATTTGATACAAAGCAATGCAGTACGTCAAGGCATAGAAACGAATGCTAAGCTTGAAGATATTCAAGCAGTATTAAACTTTTCTGTACGTGTTGAACGACTCGATAGAATTAGCGAATTCAATCAACAATTTGAAACTGTGTTTAGCCGAGCCAATTTGTTACTGCAACACATGCTACATGATGAATTACCACAACGAACAGCTGATGAATTGGTGGTTTGTGCTACCAGCCATGCGCATAATGATATTGTCACCGGGGTAAATCTTTGGGCAGCTACAGCGCCGAGATTCACATTGGAAGATATCTTTTCATTTACAAGACAAGGTCAAAACATACTGCTGAATTACATGATTGGCTATTTAGGGCGCATTTATGATGGTTCTTTAGAATTGACCAATCCTCATTTATGGGCACGATGCGTGTTTTTCTACCTTGCGTTAGTAAGCAACTTTCCTGTACTTCGAGAAACTGTGACAAAGCAACAATTAGATATATTGCTCAAGCTTGGACAACAACAGCTAAGTATATTAGAGCGTCTCGGTAATGACGAGGCGTTTTGGAATACATTATTTGATAAATATTATCAATGTTTGGAGGCTGTCAAAAGTCATTGGCATACCTTTACTTATAAACAAAGTCAGCATGAATTTAATTTGCTCAATATTGATTACATGGGGCGAGCAGATTCTGATAAAAGAGCACCAGATACGCATGATTTAGATTTTTATGCACCTCCTAATACGTTGATTGATAAATGTGGTGCACTGAGCACCATTCCTTGTTTGAATCAAACAATCAATATGCAGGACATTAATTTCAGAGATCATAATTATGGTAAAATTGGTGACTCAAGTGTGCCGATTTATCGGTTTTTGCAAGAAAGACGTGATTTATTGCCCAATGCAGCGCTTTGTGTAGTTTATCTGAAAGGCAAAAATTTTTATACGACTCAAGTCGGCGGTATCCGCGGCTTTTCTTGGGATCCAGGTGGAATATTAGTTCCTTTTGTTTATCCAGACAGTTCAAGATACGTAAATCCTCATGATCTAGTCCGGAATATTCGTTACACTGATTTTGTGAATAAAATCACAGAATGGCAAGCAGATTTCCAAATCATGCTCGGTGGCCAATATGATCGCATTCCTATTTGCGAATTTACTTATGTTGGTAGCTATGGAAATATTGCATCGGCAAATATTGCACTATATAAAACTAGCGCGTCAGAAGGTTATCGTGATGGACATAATTGGTTTCGCTATTCAATGTGTAGCCCTGCTGAAGAAGTAAAGTATGGCAGTAATATGGCTGACTACATTCGTGGTCAATGGCGCAACTCCGAAATGCGCTCAGCTAATGCGCGAAATTGCTATGACGAGGAAGGCCGTCGCAATATTCAGATTGAAATTGATCGAATCTATTTAGAAAAACGAAAAGCGATTACTAAAAAACTTTATGATAATTCACCACAAAATGGTCCGGATGGAGAAGCTACAGCGCCTGCATTAGAGTTTTACCGTGCACTGGATAGATTAAATGAATACACTTTAACCATGCATGCATTTGCTAATTTGATTGGGAAAAATATGGAGAAGAGTCCATTGAATAACTTGCTGAATAGAGAAACTATTAAAGCCGGGTTATTGCTGTATGTTCAACAAGGGTCACAATTAGATCAATCTGGTTTAGATGTTGTGCACCGAGAACTGAGTAATAGACGGTTAAATTTTCAGACGTGTATTAAACAGGTTGAAAATGCAGGTTCTCTGGGTGAATCGCATCCGTTGGCCAGATTAAATATGGGATTAAGTTGGCTTAGGATGTATCGTGCAAGACTTGAATTTCTGAATCAGAAAATAAGTACAACACCAAGGCCACAGGGCTCAGTTACAAGCTTAGATATCAGGAACGCAGCACCTCCCACTGCAGTACCGAAAATGTAGTGTTTAGAACGGAGACCGAAGGCCAACGAGCAACAGTAATGAACAACTGTGCAATAGATTATTGTATATAAATGAGGTTTGTTATGAACAAAAATTTAGAATCAAGAGCAGTTGGCAAGGCCGTATCGACACTACAAAAAATGACTATCACAACAAGCGTCTTAGGTGCTAATAGCCACAATAACGCCCCGATCAATAATCCCACAGTGATTGGCCCAACGATTAACTTTCATTTTACAATACCAAAAGATGAACCACCGTTAGCATTTGAGACGTTTGTGTCTGTTATACGGGCACATTATCTCAAACAAGATCGATTAAAAAATGAATTGATTAATCCAGTTGGGGAGATAAAAATTGATCAAATATTTGTAAATGTTGCGATTGTTGACAACTCAAAGCAAGCACAGAAGGAAAAGAAAGCTTTATCTGCAGTTGCGCCAGAAAAATCAAAAACAGAAGAAGGAAAAGAAATTTCAAATCGCGCAGGCTTAAGTAGCTATGAAGAAATATATGGTACCAAAGAATCTATAGTGCTTGAAAATTTATTTGATGGAAAATCTGATGTAGATAAACTCGCTGATGTGCATCGTTTGCTGGTGTCGGGACGCGCAGGAATTGGCAAATCAACACTGTTACACTTTATGGCTTACCGCTGGGCACAGAACAAATTGTGGCAGAATAAATTTTTTAAAGTACCGATCTTGCTATCGCTAAAACAAATGTCCAATACGAATATCTATCGTGGCGACAATGCGTGCATTGCCTTTGTTGTATACAAGAATTTTGGTTTTGCTCAAGCTGGCATCAGTCTTGGCTCAGTAGAAAAGTTACTCATTGAACATGCAGATAAAATTCTTTATCTAGCTGATGGGTTTGATGAGGTAGCTGCTGTTGTTCAGCAGAAAGAGGATGAACTAACCGAGCAAGGAAATTTGATACGTGATGTCCTAAAACAAGAATACTTATTACTCAGTACAAGGCCTTATTATATAGATGCATATTGCTTGACTCAAGGTTTTAAATTCGACCGAAAGTTAGAAAATATTGGATTTTTAGATAACGATATTGATTTATACATTAAACGTTTTTTTGGTGATGACCAAGTTGACTTGGCAAATCGTTTAATAAATTTTCTCAAGCAAAACATGCCCATTCGTGGAATTGCACATATCCCTATCATGTTGGGTTTAATCTGTACCATTTGGCGAAAACATGGCAAAGATCTTGAAAAGTTATCGCATTTAACCATGACAATGTTGTACCAAATGTTGTTCATCGATGCCACCACACAAAAATCTGATTATGAATTTCCGGCCAAAGCGTTTAATTCAGCAACGACGTTTTGTTCCGCTGTACAAAAGCAATCTGCGCTGTGCGCAATGGCAGAATTGGCCTTTTTACAGATGCAAGAAAAAGACTTAATCATTCATAGTGATAAAATTGGAACTGTACTAGAGAAATATGCGCAGCAGATTACTGAAAAAAATCTACTCAGGCAAATGTTGGATGTAGGTTTATTAAAGGCTGTTGACGATGATGAAACGAAAGAAGAACGAAAAGATTATTACTTTGTTCATTTAACATTTCAAGAATATCTTGCTGCAATACATTGGGTTAATCTATTTCGCTCCTCTGTGCCAACAGAGCACCAGCTGGCTTGCGATATTTTACAGAAAGAAAAGCTTAACCTTAGATATGAAATTATGTGGTGGTTTGTATCTGGCTTGCTTAAAGAAAACAGCAATGCTTTAGAAGATTTTTTTTCTCAACTTGAGGGGGAACCAAAAGATCAATTTGGTTTCGCCTCGCAATTAATTGTGGCGCGTTGTTTAGAAGAATGTAACTTAGCGGTTGTTCCAACAAGAAAAGAAAAGATAATGCGTGGACTATCCCATTGGCTTGATTTTCAGGTTCGGGCTTTTTCACTTTCAGTATTCGATTCATACATGTCATTGTGTCCAAATGTATTGGCGCAACTAATTAACGATAGTGATGTTGTACAACTATTAACCAGTAAGAATGAACATGAAAGATACATTGGAAAGAGCATATTAGGAACCCACCGTATGCTGCCAGATTCGGTTCTGGTTCAAATGATTCAAATATTTCGCATTTACAAAAACGTGCGCGATATAAGACATGCAATAACATCAATTTTAAGTATACAAATGATATTTAGCGATAATATTTTTCGTGAAATATCTGAGCTGTTAGATGATCCAGATGGGAACATACGGCATAGCGTCATCACAATACTTGATAATATAACAGCCTTACCAGATTTCATGGTGCAGAAATTAGTTAAACTATTAGCGAATGGCGGGCAAGATAGTGTTTGGGCTTCGTCTATTTTAGTTAAACAGACCAAATTGGAAAATCACATTTATGCACAACTTCTTACTTTATTATGCGCATCAAATAAAAGCACTAGAGAATTTGCGGTAAAAATTTTAAGCAAACGATCAGATATACCTGAGTCAGTTGTTGCTCAAATGACGAGCTTATTCAAAACTGAAAAAGGTGAAGTAAAATTATCCGTTATCGAAGCCATGGCTGGGTCTAAAAAACTTTCCGATGATCTTATCCTACAAATGGTGAATTTACTGCGCAGTCATGTTATTCTTTTGTTGCCACAATTGCCGGAAAACCCGTTATTTATCAATGCAACTGTTGTGACACAAAATCCCCAAAAAATATATCAATTTAATATCGAAGGTGAAAAAAAAGAAATCATTGATGGTAACGAAAATGGCCAAATATTTGCTCAGTTAGAGCTTAGACCAAATGAACGAAATGAATTTGAATCTGGACATAAATCATATCGGGACTGCTTATCTTTTAACAGGATAAATGATTTGGATGGCTTACTTATTTCTAAAGGTGCAGAAGGCCTCTATGACGGTCAAAATGGTCGGAATTACCATGATGTGATACGCAAAACTTTGCGCGATCAAGACGTATTATCTGAACAGGTATTACAACGTTTAATTGATGTGGCCACAGATATTAATATTCATCTATTTAATAGGAAAGATGCAATTGGCATATTGGCCGCACAAAAAAAACTGCCAAGAGCTATTTGGCAACAACTAATTCGTTTTCTTCCGGTTGCAGGCCACGATATGGGGGGCTCTATTGTTGGAGCATTAAGTAGGCAAGAGATTGAATCAGAAAATGATTATGCGCAATTAATTCTCATGTTAGAAAGCAGATCATTTACTATTGGGCGGCAGGCATCCGAAGTAATAAAATCGCAAAAAGTGGTGCCCATTTCAGTATTAGAAAAGTTTTGCGATCTATTGTTAAATGCACAAGCACCTGAGTATGCGCATGGACATGTAGAGAACATACTCTCTGCGCACCGAAAGTTGCCCGTTCATTTGCTAAGAAAAATAAGTGAGTTACTAAAGAGTAAGCATGTACATGCTCGAAGCAGAGGATTAGAAATTCTGTCGCAACAATATGAATTGTCAAAAGAAGTATTGGCAGAAATAAATGCGTTGCTGCAGGATGATGATTGGACAATAAGGATATCAGCCGCTAAATTAGTGAAACGATTAACTTTTCTGATTGACCCTATTCTACACCAGCTCAAATCAGCTTTTAGTGAACAGCCTAGTGAATCTGAGCCGGAAAAAAAGAGTCAAATTAAAGAATTACTCCATAGATTAACACAAATCGTAATCGATATGGATTCGCCATCTGATGCAGCAGCTGAGTATTTGCTTAATATATTTTTAAATGAAAAATTAAGCACTGAAACATTCACCCTTATTAAGAAAGCCTTACGGCGTTGCAGCGCAAAACAAGCCTGGACTGAAACACGACAGCGAAAACTACTACAGTTATTAAAACCAAATAGAAAACTTGCTTGTAGTATCATATCGAAACAAAAAGAACTACCAGAGGCGATTTTACAAGAAATTGTTGCATTGTTATGGGAAAAAGATGGTGTTGGTGATGCCATGAAGGTATTAAGCAATCAAACAAAGTTACCACTGTCAATTCTACATCGCATAATTGATTTTGTTGCAAACAAAAGTATAAGTGATGTACTAAGAGAAAAAATCCTTAGAGATTTGGATACACAAAAAGAACTACCAGATGATATTCTGCAACGATTGGGGTTGCTATTAACAGAGCATAATGAAAAAGTACAATATGCAACGGCAAAACTTTTAAGTGAACAGAAAAAAATTCCGTTAGTTTGTCACAGCCAGATGTGCGTTGCTCTAACCGATGCATCTCGTACTGTAAAAATGGAAGTTGTAACAATTCTTAGTCGTTGTGTATCTTTAACAGAAGAAGTAATATTGCAAATGCTCTCGTATATCGTTCAAGATGAAACTATAGCTTACAGCCATGAAATGATGCAGGCACTAACGAATCAATCTAAATTATACTCATCTGTTCTGATTAAATTAGGGAATTTACTCAAAGAACAACCCAGCTATAATCGATTGATTTATACTTTTCTACAACAATATTCATTCGCTGATTTAATAAAAAAAATTAAACTTGAAAAAGTAGAAAACTGGGAACCTTTTATTCATTTGTTATGTTTAAAAAGTGTTGTAGAAAAAGTTCCATTATGTTTTGATGGAAACGATTTGATTGTAAAACAGGAAGCACTACGCATTTCATTTTCTGTAGAAGAAAAAAATATGTTGGCTTTAGGATTCGATAAATTTATTTTAAATACATCACGCAATAAGCCGGCTGCTAAAACAAGAAAAAGTCAAGAATCTCCAGTTGTTTTGCAAGCATTAAATGCATTAAGTATACATGCAACGGTTCAGCATGAAGTACCGTTACCTTCAGAAGAAACAAAACCGTCAGCTCAAGCGGTGAATCAAACTATGGGATCGACTTTACCAACAAACATGCAAGTAAATTAAGAAGATGTTTAACGGTTTTTTCCTGTTTGCCGTGCGACATATAATAAAACAACAGGGTATCAGCTAAGGCCTCTTCTATTTTAACAGCAATATGGAGTGGGTACATGATGTAAAATCCTCCAGCCAATGGTGCATTCTACAACCATTGACCCGAGGATCTCACGAAAAGGCTTTAGAGAGGCCTATTAAAGGTAGTATGTATGCTATTTTAAAACGGGATATCATCATCAAATTCACCAGCCGTGGCGGCAACAGCACCTTCAGGTGCTTTTTTGCTGGTAAATTCTGCGGCACTAAACGGTGGTGGTGATGTAGGCGATGAAAATTCATCAAAGTCCGGTGCAGCACCCTCTTTACCACCTGCTTTCGCATGTATTTTTTGCTTTTTATTAGCAATAATCTCGGTGGTGTAACGTTCTTGGCCACTTTTATCTTGCCATTTACGTGTACGCAAACTGCCTTCGATAAAAACTTTTGACCCTTTACGCAGGTATTGTCCGGCGATTTCAGCTAAGCGGTTATACAGAGTGATCCGATGCCATTCGGTAACTTCTTGTGGTTGACCGGTTTGCCGATCTTTCCATGTATCAGTTGTTGCCACACTTAAATTGGTGACGGCTGAGCCGCTCGGCATATAACGGACTTGTGGATCGGCACCTAAGTTACCGACAATTATTGCTTTATTGACTCCTCTGGCCATGACTACTCCTTAACAGTTTATTTATGGCGATATGATAACATGAATAAAAACCAAAGTAAGCATAAAATAGCATGTAGCAAAAATAATTGATTTAATCCATACGCACTGAAAAACCAGCCGCCTAAACTACCGCCTAAAAAGATGCCTAAAAATTGTGCGGTTGAATAAATACCTAATGCTGTACCTTTATATTGTATGGGGGCCAGTCGCGAGACCATTGCCGGTAACAGCGCTTCGAGTAGGGCAAAACCTGTAAAAAATATAATCATGATGACAGTTAAACTCAAAAAATCAGGTTGCACCATCCACAAGGCGCATTGACTTAAAAATAAAAGTAAAATGGAACAAAGTAACAGTGGTTCGGTAATTGATTTTTTTTCTGCAATAAAAAGTAGCGGCAGTGCAATTAAAAAAGCAATAAATAATACGGTTAAATAAAAATACCAATGATGTTGTGAATAGACACCCGCAAAATCACGCAGCATGATTGGCACCGCCATAAAAGTAGCTGTCAGCAATGCGTGCAATAATAAAATGCTCAAATTCAATTTTGCTAACCCGAAATGAGTAAAAACATGACGTACTTGTGACCATAGAATCTGTCTAGAATGTGCATCAGTCGCTTTCGGTGGATTGGCAACATAACGATAAAGAATAATGACGCCGATACAAGCCAGCAATGCAGTCAGCCAAAAAACACTACGCGGACCAAACCAACTCGTAACGATGCTACCAATGATTAAGGCAAATGCAAAAGAAGAACCAATCACTATCCCCAATGCGGCCATTGCTTTGGTGCGTTGTTCAGGACGGGTTAAATCTGCAAGTAATGCCATCAGTGTACTACCAATTGCCCCAGCACCTTGTAAAGCACGGCCAATAATAACGCCTAAAATAGATTGACTCATTGCTGTAACGATACTGCCGATAATCAGGATGATGAGCCCCGTTGCAATCACTTTTTTACGGCCAATGTGATCGGACGTAAAGCCAAATGGAATTTGCATGCACGCTTGCGTTAAGCCATAAATACCTAATGCGATACCAATTAAGAAAGGAGTTGCGCCAGTGAGTTGTTGCGCAAAAAGCGTAAAGATGGGCAGCACCATAAATAAACCCAACATGCGTACTGCAAAAATGGATGACAATAAACCAACAGCGCGTCGTTCTTGTGCGCTCATTTGAAAGTTTGTTGTCGGAGACTGTGGGTTGTTCATACCTTTAATTATGTTTCTTGCGCATTGGTTTGTGCATTTTGCATTTTACGTTCACTGGGTATTGCCAGTAACCAAAATGCGATGCCCGCAAGTAAGCCAACGACAATATAGACACAGGCTAGCGGTGCTTGATTGTCTGCGGGTAGTTTTGCCATCACAGCACTGACGATTGTACCACCCGTGACCAGCAAACAACCATAAATTGCCGCAGTAGATCCAGCCATATGACCAAAATAATGAAAAGCTTTTGCGCTGGCATTGGCAAAAGTAAATCCGCAACCAATGACAAATAATGCCGAGGTAGCAACCAATATTCCGGTATTCAAATAATTTAAGTAATAAGAACACAATAACAAGAATCCACCGCTCATCATTGCAAGAATACCAATGCTCATTAAATATTTAATTTCCATTCGACCGATTAAACGCGCATTGATAAAACCACCAAAAGCGAGTGCACCGGCGATGACAACCATGAGCCATCCATTTTCCACTGGACTAAGATGTAAGATTTTTTGGAAGATAAAAGGTGTTGCGGTGGCATAAGCAATAATGCCGCCATAAGACATGAGTGCACACATTACATAGCCTAAGAAAAATGGACAGGAAATAATTTGCCAATAATTTTTAGCGATGGTTTGCAAACGTGTTGCATTCGGGTCGAGTTTTAAATTGGTTTCTTGCAAAAAATGCCAAACGATTACGAATGACAACGAGCTATAAACTAAATAAAAGATGAAACTTGCTCGCCAATCAAAATAAAGTTGTAAATAACCACCCAGTGCAGGTGCAACGGCTAACACAACAGCAATAGCCATGGAAACATGCGAACCAAATTTAGCCATCATTTGGGTTTCAAAACTGTCTTTTGCCACGGCGCGTACTAATGATGAGGGGGCAGCTAGTCCTGCACCTTGAATAAAACGGCCAATAAGCAACCATTCAATGTTAGGTGCGAAGGCGCAAAGGGCTGTGCCTATCAAACTGAGGGCGATGCCGTATAAAATGATTGGGCGTCGGCCATAACGATCTGATAATGGGCCAAATACGAGGTGAAGTAGTCCAAAACCCAATAAATACGCAGATAGGGTCAACTGAACGAATTCTCGCGTCGTTTGTAGGGCTTCGGTGATCCGTGGCAAGGAGGGCACGTAAATATCGGTAGCCACATGACTGACGGTACCCAGGATAACCGTCAGTAAAATCAATAGAGGATAGCTCATTCTGGTCACGGTTGGCTGCATGTTATTACTGTTTTTTAAAGAGTTTTGACGCAATTATCGTAGTTTTTCAAAGTTTTGATTATAATGGTTCCTTTGCATTAAATAAATACATAGCTTAGAACACCTTCTCCGGATCGAAGGCGGGAGAAGAGCTCGTCGGCGGATGAGGGTTTAAAGCCAGATGAGCGTCTTTACGACAGTGCAATGAATTGGGTACCAAAACTAGGATAAACCATGCAAAATATTAATATTCGCGGTGCGCGCACGCATAATTTAAAAATTACCGAATTAAACTTGCCGCGTGACCAACTCATCGTATTTACTGGAATTTCAGGTTCGGGTAAATCATCCCTCGCATTTGATACCCTGTATGCAGAAGGACAACGACGTTATGTTGAATCCTTATCGGCTTATGCGCGGCAATTTTTATCGGTCATGCAAAAACCTGATGTCGATCATATTGAAGGTTTGTCGCCAGCTATTTCGATTGAACAAAAAACAGCTTCCCATAATCCACGCTCTACTGTTGGTACGATCACCGAAATTTATGATTATTTACGTTTGCTTTATGCACGTGTGGGGATTGCGCGCTGTCCTACCCATCAAACAGAACTAAGTTTGCAAACGGTCACCCAAATGGTTGATAGCTTGTTGGCATTGCCCGCCGAGAGCAAGCTTATTTTGTTGGCACCATTAGTCAGTAATCGCAAAGGCGAGCATACTCAAATATTTTCACATTTGCGTGCACAAGGTTTTATTCGTATTCGCGTGAATGGAGAGTTCTATGAACTGGAAGCAGTACCCAAACTCAACCCCAAGCAAAAACACAATATTGATGTGGTTGTTGATCGTTTAAAAGTGCGTGAAGAAAATAAACAGCGGATTGCTGAATCGATTGAAACCGCATTAAAACTCAGTAATGGTCTGCTTAATGTGGTCATTCAAGGTGAAACAGCGAAAACGGATCGTGAAATTACTTTTTCCAGTCGCTTTGCTTGCCCACAATGTGGTTACAGTTTACCGGAATTAGAACCACGTCTCTTTTCATTTAATAACCCTGTGGGTGCTTGTTCGGATTGTGATGGTTTAGGTGTGCAAGAAGCTTTTGATCCGACACGAGTGATTCGTAATCCAGAATTAAGTATTGCGCAAGGTGCAATTGCTGGGTGGGATGTACGTTCTAATTATTATTATTCACAATTGGTCGCATTGAGCAAACATTATCAATTTTCCTTGGAAGTGCCTTTTGAAAAACTCGCTAAAAAAAATCAAAATTTAATTCTCCATGGTTCCAAAGGTGAAGAAATTACTTTTCAATATACCGATTTACGCGGTAAACGTGTACGTCGTGTTGCGCCTTTTGAAGGTGTTCTTCCGAATATGGAACGGCGTTACCGCGATACGGAATCTGATTTTGTGCGCAATGAATTGGCGCAATATTTAGCGGTTGCTCCATGCCCGACGTGTAATGGTCAACGCTTGCGCTTGGAAGCACGCCATGTTTATGTGGGTGATTTGAGTTTGCCGGCATTAACTGCATTACCAATAGCTCGTGCACTCAAATATTTACAAGAATTGGCGTTTACCGGTCAGCGCGCCGAGATAGCCTTTAAAATTCTTAAAGAAATAATTTTGCGCTTACAATTTCTAGTTGATGTTGGTTTGCAATATTTAAATTTAGCACGTAATGCTGACACACTTTCGGGCGGCGAAGCACAACGCATTCGTTTGGCGAGTCAAATCGGCGCCGGATTAGTGGGTGTGATGTATGTTTTAGATGAACCATCCATTGGTTTACATCAACGTGATAATGAGCGTTTACTGCGCACCCTTTTTCACTTACGTGATTTAGGCAATACTGTCATTGTTGTCGAGCACGATGAAGATGCGATACGGAATGCTGATCATGTTGTTGATATTGGGCCGGGCGCTGGAATACACGGCGGACAAGTTGTTGCACAAGGTACACCAAAAGATATTATCAAGAATGCTGAATCATTAACGGGCCAGTATTTAAGTGGTAAGCGTAAAATTCATGTGCCGCAAAAACGTATTCCTTATGATCACAAAAAAGTATTAAGCATTAAAGGTGCGACCGGGAATAATTTAAAAAATATTACTGTAGATTTTCCAGTGGGCTTATTAACCTGTATCACTGGTGTATCGGGATCGGGAAAATCTACATTAATTAACGATACACTTTACCCTATTGTTGCCCGTGAACTTTATAATAGTCGTGATGAAGCAGCACCCTATGCACATGTTCAAGGCTTAGAATTATTTGATAAAGTGGTTGATATCGACCAAAGCCCAATTGGTCGAACGCCACGATCAAATCCAGCAACATATGTTGGTTTGTTCACGTTGATCCGCGAATTATTTGCCACCACAACTGAAGCACGCGTACGCGGCTATAATCCTGGTCGTTTTAGTTTTAATGTAAAGGGTGGACGTTGTGAATCCTGCGAAGGTGATGGCGTGATTAAAGTTGCCATGCATTTTTTAGCGGATGTTTATGTTACCTGTGATCAATGCCAAGGTAAGCGTTACAATCGTGAAACATTAGAAGTTACTTATAAAGCAAAAAATATTAATGAAGTATTGAACATGACTGTTGAAGAAGCGCATGATTTTTTTCATGCTGTACCACGCATTGCCAAAAAATTAAGTACACTTGTGGAAGTTGGGTTGTCATATGTACAATTAGGACAAAGTGCAACAACATTATCTGGTGGTGAAGCGCAACGGGTTAAGCTTGCACGTGAATTATCCAAACGCGATACCGGGCGCACACTGTATTTATTAGATGAACCAACAACAGGATTACATTTTTTTGATATTGAACAATTGCTCAATGTGTTACATCGCTTGCGTGATCATGGCAATACCATCGTGATTATTGAACATAATTTGGATGTCATTAAAACGGCAGATTGGATTATTGATTTGGGTCCTGAGGGTGGCGATGGTGGTGGCCAAGTTGTGGCAATTGGAACGCCCGAACAAGTAGCAAGTGTTGCGAAATCTTATACAGGGCAATTTTTAAAGCCGATATTGAATGCGCAAAAAACAATTAAAAAATCTAAACATGCAACAAACAGTTAATCCAGCTTTTCCAACAACAGAATTAGAATCATTATTATTGCCTGGACCTGCAGGTCAATTAGAATTGATGACTACTTTTCCCAAAAATCTTACTCGTAAAAGTGTGGCGGTCGTTTGTCATCCGCATCCACTCTATCAAGGAACCATGCACAATAAAGTGGTTTATACCATTGCACGTGCCGCTGATCGTTTAGGTTTACCTTCGGTGCGTTTTAATTACCGCGGAGTGGGCAAAAGTGCAGGACAATATGCGCAAGCGCTTGGCGAGCAAGACGATTTACGTGCGGTTTTAATTTGGTTAGCAGAAGTGTTGCCTGAGTTTGACATTTGGTTGTCTGGATTTTCATTCGGATCGTATATTGCTGCAAGTGTGGCCAGTCAGCCGCCAGAAAAAATAAAAATAAGGTTTCTAACTACTATCGCCCCAGCAGTGAATCATTTTGAGTTTAATAAAATTGGCCCAGTAGAGTGTCCATGGCTAGTAGTGCAAGGTGATCTTGATGAAGTAGTGCCTGCAGAAGAAGTTTACCAATGGGTTGCAACGCGCAGCGAGAAAATTGAATTAGTTCGTATGACGCAAACCACGCATTTCTTTCATG
>CAYSGV010000033.1:0-13987 GCA_964430685.1 uncultured Gammaproteobacteria bacterium | reverse complement strand
ACTAGCATGCTGCTGACAATTAATGCTGATTAAATGAGCTAATACTTTTTTTGATTCTGCATCAAGGCTTTGCCATTCTGAAGGCTTTTTATGAATGGTCAACGCTAATCCTAATAAGGTTAACAGTTCAGAATTCGAGTCAGGCTTATCAAAATTTATAGTGGCTGTTGGATTTTGTTCGTTTTTTTTAAGTTGTTCTGTAACTGCATTGTATGCCGTTTGATATCTTTCTGGGATTGATCGTAACCTGCTTAGGTATTCGTCCGTATCTCTTTTTTCGACATTATTCATTAAATCTTGGTATATTATAAATTGACTAATATCCTCTTGAGATAATTCAAACATATCTATGCCTCCATATAATTTGGATTACAGATCCTTGTAAGGTTACCATCTTCATTAAAATGGTGCAGTTGTATTAGTGCCATAGATAGTCAAAAATTACAAGCGCAGGCGGAGCAAATAATAATATCTGCTTAATTATTCATATTAAAATAATGATTGTGGCAATATTTTCTGACACGCAAGAAGAATTTAGTGGGGTAGTTGTCGGTGAGAAAATGGACAATCTTCGCCCAGGATTGAAGTAGATCTATAGCCATTGTGGATGGATAATAGCCTGACCCATCGCAAAATCCATTTAACTATGATTCACAACATCCAACCAATCATCATGGATAAATTTGTGAAATTCTTTTATGGGCATATCGTGATAATCTTTTTCTAATCTGCCTGCGACCAATTGGGCAACCTGTTTATCCAAATGGGACATTAAAATTCCATTAACGCGCGGTGGTAAAATAAGAATGAGTTTTTGATACTTATTGTGTGTCCTGCCCTGTGCAAGTTCATCAGCCAATTTTTTTAAAAACTGGTCAATCTCTTCTTCTTTGGGGTCGACACGCGGTGCGTAGGTACCGCTTACGGTATCTCTTGCTATATAACGACCTGGAGCATCTGCGCTTAGATCACTCGATTTCTTCTTAGCTTCAGGATCTTGTACTTCTTTTA
This sequence comes from uncultured Gammaproteobacteria bacterium, assembly GCA_964430685.1. Classification (GTDB taxonomy): domain Bacteria; phylum Pseudomonadota; class Gammaproteobacteria; order CAYSGV01; family CAYSGV01; genus CAYSGV01. The sequence continues at coordinate 12,976 of CAYSGV010000033.1, read as the reverse complement.
GTAATTGCAAATCGTTTTTTTCACGTTGATAATTGTAAATACGATATTGATTCGAGTTACCGGTAACAATCCAAAACATTGAATACTCCTTCTACATTATTAAAACTAGCTTAGCCAAAATACCACAGGTATGCAAGAAGGAAAGTATTTATAAAACTGCGACACTCTTTGTAGCGCTCCTAAGTCCGCGCTACAAAAGAATTTTCTTTTGACACAGTTTTATAAACACTCTTGCAAGGCTAAGCAGGCGCCAAAAAGTCCTGCAAATATTTACCAAGTGTTAAATCGGCATAAAAAGCATCATGACCATAATCGGAATGATGCTTAATAAAATGTACATTCCGCTTTGCTTTTTCCAGTATATGATATAAGTCACGTTGTTGCTCCGATGGAAACAATAAATCTGAATCTACGGCGATGACAAGTATTTTGGCGCGTATTGATTCAAATGTCTCAATTGGATTCTTAAAAGATTTGGTTACATCAAAGCTATCCATTGCATCAATGATACGTAAATAAGAATAAATGTTAAAATTGTTCACAAATCTGCGCGCATTGTAATCTAAGTATCGATTAATTTCATTATTCTCTAAAAATCGGGCATTTAATTCGGCTGGATGTCGGTAACTGAGTAATCCTAACTTTCGTGCTGCTAAAAAACCATCGATGGGCAATTCTTGACCTGCGCTAAATTTTGGATCTAAGCGGATAATTTCTTTTTGTAACACATGGTAAGCGACATTTACCGGATAGGCTTTATAACATGAAGATACGGAAATCAAATGGTCAACACTATCGGGATAACGTATGCTCCAATCTAAAGACAACATGGCACCCATCGAATTACCAATAACCGCATACAAATGGGTTAATTTTAAATAATCGAGTAATATTTTTTGTGAACGAACCATATCACCAATGGTTAGAGCAGGAAAACCATCAGCATACACTTGACCCGTTGCAGCATTAATACTTGCCGGTCCAGAAGAACCAAAACAACTACCGATATTGTTAATACAAATAACATAATAACAATTCGTGTCGATTGCTCTCCCTGGACCAACCAGATCTTCCCACCAACCTTTTTTAGGATTTTTAGGATGCGCACAAACATGCGAATGTGTCGATAATGAATGATGGATGAGTATTACGTTATCTTTATTTGCATTTAAAGTGCCAAATGTTTCATAAACCAGAACTAAGGGTTGAATGGATTGCTGGCTCTCAAAAATAAAAGGTTCATCAAGAATAAATTCATATGAACCGTTCTCTAGCTGTTGATGAATTATTGCCATAAGCTCCCTCTTAGCCTGCAAATCCTAAAAATCGACGCAGTAAAAATTTTTTTATTATTGATATGGAACTGACTAGTTTTAAACCCAGATGACGCGCATGGTACAATGGCCAAAAATCACTGGTAAACATTCGAATCAGATAATCGGTAAATAGCATAATTTGCTTTTGATCCTTTAGCCGTTCTTTCTCATAGTCCTGATAAATTTGCGTGACACTAAAATGGTCGCGCTCATTAATATTACGTTTAATTATCTCCGCAAACTGATAGGCGTCTCTCAGTGCCAAATTAAATCCTTGCGCCGCAATAGGGTGCAATGTGTGTGCAGCATTCCCAAGTAAAAGCACATTTTTTTGGTAGCTAGCCTGCGCACATACTGCATGCAATGGATAAGCAAATCGTTCACCACATTGTACAATTGCACCAATATAATATTCCAAGTGATGCATGACCTCTGTTTGAAATTCGCATACCGTTAAAGCCAACAATTGTGCAGCTTTTTTTGTGGGCACCGTCCAAATTAATGTGCCTTTATTTTCACCGACGGGCAATAATGCCATGGTGCCATTTGGGCCAAATCGCTCATAAGCAATAAATTGATGCGGGCGTGATAATTCCAAGTGCGCTAGAATTGCTGTTTGTTGGTAGTCTTTGCTGTCAATCTCAATACCAACCTGTTTTCGTATTGATGATTGCGTACCATCTGCTGCAATAAGCATTGCTGTAGTAACTATCTGATTACCTCTGACAGATTGCAGCGAAATGGTTGCTGATTCCGGCAAAACATCAATTACTTCTACAGTTGTTTGTTCAAACCAATGAATATTTGCATGTACTTCTGTTTGTTTCTGTAGACCATACACCAATATTTGACTATCGATGACATAACCTAATGCAGGAATGCTTTCGTCTTCTGCACTAAAGCGAATTTTACTAAAAACCCCTTGTTCCGAAATATGAACCTTCTGTATAGGCGTTGCCCATGGTAGTAAACTTGGCCAAACATTTAAACGTGATAGTATTTGTTTACTGGTCCAGGAAAGCGCAATGGCACGATGATTGGGAAGGCTCAATATCTTTTGATGATCAGCAACCGAAAGCGCAACACGTGTGTTTTTTTCAATTATAGCGACTTTGAACTGTGTGGGTAAACTCAAGGCCAGGCTAATGCCAACTAAGCCACCACCGACAATGACAACATCAAAATAGTTTTGATCAGTATTATTGTTTTGCATTGCACTTAAACACCGCTACCAACAATTTGTTCAAGTTCAGCAATTGTTTTGGGAACACTCGCTGACAACACTTTATAACCATCTTCCGTAACCAAAATATCATCTTCAATACGGATCCCCATATCCCACCATTTTTCTGCAACGTTTTCTGTATGGGCAGGTATATAGATGCCTGGCTCAACTGTTAGCACCATTCCGGCAACAAAATTGCGCCATTGCTGTTCAATCCGATAAAGTCCCACATCATGCACATCTAAACCAAGCCAGTGTCCACTGCTATGCCAATAGAATTTTTTGCAGGCTTGTGTTTCAATTAATTCGTTTACTTCGCCATCTAATAATTTTAAATCAAGCAAACCTTGAGTAAAAACGCTAACAATGGCTTCTTGTACGCCACAATAAGGTTGCCCAGGTTTAATTTCACGAATACCCGCTAACTGTGCATTTAACACCAATTCATATAATGCTTGTTGCTCGCGACTAAACTTTCCATTCACGGGATAAGTTCGTGTTATATCTGCCGCATAATTATGATACTCACCAGCAGCATCTATTAAGAGTAAATCGCCATTACGAAGTTGCGCTTTATTTTCACGATAATGTAAAACGCAGGCATTTGCACCTCCACCGACTATTGGTTCATAAGCGTTGGTTTGACAACCACCTATTAAAATGGATGCCGTAAAGTGTGCGGCCAGTTCATGTTCGAAACGTGTAGGCTCACACATTTGCATGACTTTAATATGTGCCTGTGCTGAAATCTCAGCAGCACGTTGCATACAATAAATTTCCGCTGGCTCCTTAATTAAGCGCATTTCATCAAGTACATGATCAATATCATAGACGGCTTCAAATGGCGGTAAATCTAAACGTGCGCGGTGTGGCAATCGTTTAATATTATCAATAATACGCGCACAAAATTCCGGTTGACGTAATAGGGGTAAATAAAGACGACGTTTGCCAGCTAAAATATGTATCAGTTGATCGTTTAATTCTTCTAATGGAAAAGCTTGATCGGCGCCAAAACATTTCTTAGCACCTTCTTGACCATAAAAAAAACCTTCCCAGCGTTCTTTTTCAGGGTTATGAGCAAAACTAAATAATATAAATTCCCTTGGCTGTGGAATAAATGCCGCAACCGCTTGCGGCTCAGGAAAACCAGTCAAATAATAAAAATAACTATCCTGGCGAAAAGGGAAATGTACATCGTTGCTCCTTATACACTCATTTGCAGCTGGTAGCAGTGCTACACTGTCTTCTGGTAAAAATTGTAATAGCTTGTGTCGGCGTGAAGTAAACTGATGCTCCCAATCCATCTCATCCTTTTTCGGACGATTGTCCTTTTGGGGCACCACCCCTCCCCATGGTTGGGTATCGTTAAAATTTGACACAAGTTCCTCCTGATAATTCCTTGATAGGCTGTCTTGCTATGGATTGTAGCAGTAACAGTAGCGCGGACAAAGCCGAAGCGTGTGTCTGCAGAAAGAAATACCTACCAGACTCGCTACGCTTGGGATAGTAACTGTAGCGCTTACAGCGGAGCCTATTGGCGACATGTCTGCGGAAACATTACCCGCAGAAGCGCTATGAAGATATTACTGGTTTAGATGTCGCCGAGGAATGCAAAACAGCCCCCATACGCTTATGGTTGTCAGTATCAGAATCTAGAAGTTGGTTAAAAAATTCAAGATCTACTTTACTTAAGGATAAGTCATCACATTTATCATGATGATTCTGCTCTTTAGAACGAGCTGTGGGCAAGAACAATGTCAAATTAGTAAAAGGTTTCTGTCTATGTACATTTAGTTCGAGTTTATCTTCTGGCTGTAACTGCCAAATTGAAGCATAACTGGTTGAAGCTAATTTTGCTTCAACCACTGGCAAACCGAGTAATTCTTCTAAGGTCGCACTTCGATAGCGCTCTTTATAACAAGATAAGATTGCATTGTCGCGCGGATGCATTTTTTTAAAATCAATGAGCCCTTTCTTTTTTAAGGCAAAGCTCAATTTGCATAAAAATGCAAATATGTCCGGCAATTTTTTATCATGAGCAATTTGTATAGGTGTATTACGACAATGTAACTCCAGTGGTAACAATGCATGATCGATGCGCGCATAAAATAAGCCGAATTTCGCGTGGCACATGCTAAATTCAATCGCTAGCTGCTGCACATTAGCTAAATCGTTGCTTAATACAGCGCGATGCACTCTTTCTAATTCTGATAGATTTTTATTAACCTCTAAAGCTTGCGTTCGCAGTGATTGATTAGGTAAACCTTGCTCTTGTGGGCATGGATGTTCTGGTACTGGCAGGATTCGTACGAGTGGCGGCATAGGCCCTGGTGGTGCCGGTACTGATCTCGCTGGTTGCGATAAACGCTGCGGCTGTACGAGCCCTGTTCGGCCGTGTTTCGGTGGATTTTGTGATTGTGGCACGTTTTGGTCACTTGCGACATTTTTTCTGTTCATATGGCGGGGCAATGGTCGGCGGGCAGGCGCTAAGTATAGTGCGTGCTGGTTTAGCTGATCTTTTTCTCTTGCCGAGTGATGATGTTGACGATTATCCTTTTGATTACTGATGACACCTCCATTTGCATGTTCTTTTTGCCTTAACATGGGATGCTCTTTTATTGTTAAATATTCAAAAACAAGTGCATTAATTATACATATAGTTTTATTTTTAACAATATGTTTTTTATTCATTTTTTCAATATAGTGGAGATATGTGAAAATAGCACCAACCTCGGGTAAAATGCCATATTGACAGGAAGTGAAGCAGATGAACACAGCCTTTAAACAATACCAGCAGCTATTTAGCCAATTAACGGCAAATACAGCGATCATCACGGTGAATCAACGCTTGGCGCTCTATTTGCAAAATCTGTATCAGCAACAGAATATGCTCACTCATCCCGCTAGCCCCAAACAGCCTATTTATGCATTAAACTCCTGGTTACAAGAACTTTATCGGCTTTTTTGTCAATGGGGACTCTGCCCCGCAAGACGTCTGCTCAGTAAGCCGCAAAGTTTTCTTTTATTCAGTCAGTGTATCAGTGAACATGATGCCGTTGATCAATTTATCTCCCCTGCTTTGGCACGCGAAGCCTATCATGCTTTCCAGTTGATGACGCAATGGCAAATTTCATTTAACGACTCTGCTTTGCAACATCATTCACCCAGTCAAACATTATTATTATGGACGCAAAAATATTTAGAACAATGTGAACAAAAATTATTTATCGATGAAGTATTGTTGCCTGGCACGTTGATTCATGCATTCAGTAAAAATAAACCGCTCAACATACACCAAAAATTAATTTTAGTTGGTTTTGATGATTTATGGCCAGAACTTAAAAAACTCCTGCATGGACTATCCACGCAAAATTGGCAATGGGAAATTTATAATCCACCGCCATTACAAGCAACGCTGCATCACTATAAAACAGTAACCAGCAGTGATGAAATGACCGCCATGGCGCAATGGGCCATACAAACACAACAAAAATATCCTCATACGACGGTTGCTTGTGTGGTGCATGATCTGGTGCAAAAACGCAAAAAACTAATCAATACTTTTCAAAAAATTTTGAGTGAAAACACTGTAACTAATTTTAACCAAGAACGCCTACCCTTGAATTTTTCAGTTGGTCCAACATTAATGGAATTTCCCCTAATCGTTATGGCGTTGGCATGGATGACCATTAATCCTGAATGTGTGATTATCAATGAACTAACCAAACTATTACTGACGCCATTTATTGCTGGTGGTAAAAGCGAACAATTTGCACGTGCACAATTAGACAAAAGAATTCGTGAACTCGAGCATTATCAATTATCCTTAACACTCATTCATGATATAGCGAATCAAAGTGAGCAGCCTTACTCTTGTCCTAAACTCTGTGATCAGCTCAGTCAACTCATGCAGCACCATGCGCAAATACGTGCATCCAATCAATTGACACCATCTGCCTGGGTTATGTTTTTTAAAAAAATATTAACGGTTATGGGTTGGCCTGGAGAAGTCAAATTAACAAAAACAATGCTAGCGTACAAAGAGAGGTTTTTAAATTTATTAGACGAATTCGCCACTTATGATGAAGTACTGAATATACTTTCTAAAAATGAAGCCCAAGCCATTTTTTCGCAATTGGTGCAACAAACCATCTATCAACCCAAAGCTGCACCTGGTTCGATACAAATCATAGGATTGCTAGAAGCCAGTGGACAATATTTTGATCATTTATGGGTAATGGGTTTAAACGAACAAAATTGGCCTGCATCCCCACAGCCGTCACCATTTTTACCAGGCGATTTACAAAGAAAATTAGGTATGCCGCACGCCCACGTCGCTCGTGAATATCAATTTTGCCAATCCATCACCCAGCGCTTAAGCACCAGTGCCAACGAAGTTATATTTAGTTATGCCCATCACGACCAAGATTATCTAGTACGGGCAAGTCCAATACTTAAAACCATTCCGGTACAGACCTTAATAACATCACCGAATTTGCAATTAGATCAACGTTGGTTAACTTTATTCAACAGCCAACACATTGAGCACATTAATGATACGGTAACTCTACCCGTTCATGCGCAAGAAACAATTAGAGGCGGTAGTCAAATTTTTAAATTACAATCGTTGTGCCCATTTCGCGCCCAAGCTACACTGCGTTGGCAAGCACAACCGATCGAAGAACCACCACCTGGTTTGAGCGCCAAACAACGAGGAATTATTCTACATAGAAGCCTTGAATTAATCTGGCAACAATTGCAAAACCAGGCGACACTCAAAAATTCTACGCCGCATGAACGAGAAACATTAATTAAAAATGCAATTACCCAACGTTTAAATGAATCAGCAAAAAAAACCAAACGCATATTCATGCATCGCATTTATCAACTGGAATTAAAACGTTTAACGCGAATGCTCAGCCAATGGTTAACTTATGAAGAAACCCGTTCCTCATTTAGCGTGCTTCACATGGAACGTAAAGTAGAATGCAAATTTGGTGAATTAACTGTGCGAATGAAATTAGATCGTGTTGATCGTCTTGATGATGGCCGCGTAATTTTAATTGATTACAAATCCGGCAAGCCCAATATACAAGATTGGTTTAGTGATCGTCCACGCGATCCGCAACTGCCATTATATACTTTTCATTATGCAGCCGACCAAATTGCCGCTATTGCGTTTGCACAAATTTCTTCGGCTGACTCTCGTTTTAAGGGTATTGCACAAAATGAAGATCTTTTACCACAAGTCAAAGCATTGACTGCAACACATTTAAGTACGCATGAACATTGGCACATGCAATTAACTGAGTGGCATAGATTACTAGAGAATTTAGGACATTGTTTTACCCAAGGACAAGCACAAGTTGATCCGGTTGATCAAACAAAAACTTGTAAAAATTGTAATTTACAAGCTTTATGTCGGGTACATCTATGAATCAGCAAACAGACATTAAAGATTTAAATGCACGCATACAAGCGCTCGATGCCAACCATTCCTATATTGTTCAAGCACCTGCTGGTTCAGGCAAAACAGAATTACTCACCCAAAGATTTTTAGTACTACTCGCGCAAGGCTGCCGGCAACCCGAAGCTGTCTTAGCACTTACTTTTACCCGTAAAGCCGCAGCGCAAATGCGCGCACGTATTATGCATGCGCTCTTAACAGTTCAGACGCAAGGTGCTGAGCACAAACTTAATCCGCAAACTTATCAATTGGCACAAGCTGTACTGGCACGCGATGTACAAATGGGTTGGAATTTGTTAGATAACCCGAATCGTTTACGAATATTAACACTAGATGCTTTTTGTGCCCAATTGATACGGATGCTCCCGCTCGATTGTGGTCTAGGTGGAATTAATATCATTACCGATACACCTAAAAAATATTATGCGCTTGCTGCACAAACGTTATTGGATGATCTTGAATCTGATGTTCCATGGCAACAGCAAGTCAACCTTATACTCGACCACTTAGATAATAATGCCGTTAAAACTAAAAAACTGTTTATGCAAATGCTTGAATTCCGTGAGCAATGGTTAGGCTTAATCCACGATCATCATAGTCATGAAGCACGTCAAATTTTAGAACAATGTTTACAAAATGTTATTGATGATTTAATTAAAGAAGCGCTGCAAATTATACCAATAGAATTACGTTCAGAATGGCTACAATTATTACAATTCTCTAATGACAATTTAATTCTATCAGGCAAACGCCATAGAAACGATATAACGCATGCTTTAACCGAATTTCCGACAGCCACGTTTGAGCATTTACCGCATTGGCAACTACTGATTAATTTAGTCTTGACCAAAAACAATGAATGGCGCAAAAAAATCACTATAAGTGAAGGTTTTCCTGCCCCGAATACGATTAAAGAAAAAGCGTTGCGAGCGACTTATCAAAACATGAAAGAGCGCATGCAAGCTTTACTTGAAACATTAACAGAACAGGTAGAATTGCAACAAGCTTTGCTCGCGATTCGTCAAGCACCCAGCGCCTATTATGCAGATGAACAGTGGCAAATACTTGAAGCAATCATTAAGATACTACCTATTTTAGTTGCGCGTTTGAAAACCATATTCAATGAAAACCAGGTGGTCGATTTTAGCGAAATACAATCAGCAGCAATCACAGCATTAGGAAATTCGGATGCCCCTACTGATTTAGCCTTACGCTTGGATAATCAAATTCAACACATCCTGGTTGATGAGTTTCAAGATACGTCTTCGACACAATATCGCTTATTAGAACTGCTCACTGCTGGTTGGCAGAATGATGATGGACGCACTTTATTTTTAGTGGGTGACCCAATGCAATCCATTTATGGGTTTCGCGCAGCTGAAGTGGGCTTATTTTTACGTGCCCGGCAATCTGGAATTAATGATATAAAATTAATACCCCTCTATCTCAACATGAATTTTCGCTCAACCGTAGAACTAATTACCTGGTATAATCAAACTTTTCAATATTTATTCCCAAAGAAGGAAGAAATTAGTATCGGGGCTGTTGCATTTCATCATGCTACACCCCTTACAAACGTAGAACCAATTAAATGGTCAGGTGTACATTTCCAACCTGTTTTTTTAACGCCAGAAGATGATCTGCGGCAAACGCTGCAAACTAAATTAATCAACCTCATCGAAAAGAAATTTAGTGAATCGCCTACGGCACATCTTGCCATATTGGTGCGCGCAAAAGAACACATTAAATGGCTACTACCACTATTGCAAATGGCAAAGATTCCCTATCATGCAACTGAAATTGAAAATTTAATTGATAGACCGGTCATTCAAGATTTACTTGCTTTAACTCGCGCATTGCTACATTTGGCCGATCGGATTTATTGGTTAGCCATTCTACGTGCACCCTATTGTGGTTTATTACTGGCAGATTGTCACCGCATTGCCCAGAGTAAACCCGATGCCTGTATTTGGCAAATACTCCAAGATCAAGAATTGATTAACACGCTCTCTCTAGACGCGCAAACACGACTCGCACGTATTTTACCTATCTTGCAAGCTAGTATAGAACATACAGCAGCAGACTCTTTTGCAAAACATGTTGAACAAACTTGGATCTATTTAGGCGGACCGGCTGCGGTACAAAACGAATATGAACTATTAGAAGCGCAACAATTTTTTGATTTACTGCATCAATTTGAACAAGAACAAAGTGCACGAAAAGAAGGCTTTGACTGGCAAAACTTGCAAGAATTTTTCTCAACTAAGCCCGTTTCTTTGCCTAGCCATACAAAACACTGTGTTGAAATTATGACCATCCATAAAGCCAAAGGTTTAGAATTTGATGTGGTGATACTTTGTGGATTAGAAAGAATAACCAAAAAAGATTCACAGCAATTATTACTTTGGCAAGAACGTGTGCGTGCGCAAGCACAAAACGATATTATTTTAGCACCGGTAGTAAATATAGAAGACCCAGACGAACCTATATACCGTTTTCTCAATATGAACAAACAGCAGAAAACTACGCTGGAAGAAATTCGTTTACTCTATGTTGCGGCCACGCGTGCACGCCATGAATTACATTTAGTCAGCACACATGTGGTAAAAGACAATGAAATCATGCCACCACCGACGGGAAGCTTATTACATAAATTATGGCCACAAATAGCGCCTTCTATCCAAGCACAGTTTTCCGCCAAAGTTGCTACAGCAACTTCACCAGCGCAATTACTTGCTCGGGCATCACTACGTCGATTGAGTCAAAATTGGCAATGGCCTAGTGAAGTACCTGGATTTGTAACCACAATGGACGATGCAGAGAAAATAACTACTCACGGTGATCATTCTTTAAAAGTAGATGAACTAAAAATAGCTTATCCAGAAACAAACAATTTACGTGCAGTCGGCGTAATCATCCATGAATGTTTAAAACAGATAAGTGTTATTGGCATCCCAGCATGGCATAAAATTACCGACCAAGAAAAACATGAATTCTGGCTAGTTCGATTACGTGAATTAGGTGTGACCAAACAAGAGCAATCTGCAGCAATTGTCTTAATCAACAACACAATGTTGCAAACCACTAATGATCCACGGGCACAATGGTTTTTAAATTCTGAACATTTAGATAGTCGCGCTGAATTTTCTCTGTTTGAGAACATGCAGAATGGATATACGGAACATATAATCGATAGAACATTTATTGCACCAGATGGCACGCGTTGGATCATTGATTATAAAACCACTGCATACAGCGAAAACGATATTGATTACTGGCTCAAACAAGCAAGCATGCAGCATGCCGATCAATTAAATCGTTATGCCCATGTTATTTCAAATTACGATCAACATCATTTAAAAAAATCACGTCCCATACAATTAGCACTTTATTTTCCACTATTTTCTGGATGGATTGATTGGTCTTATGAAGATTAACTATCTATAATTAGATGGTTAATAATAATTCAAGGAGGCTATATGTTAAATTTAGATCCCACCGTAATATGCACAATTATTTCTAGAGCTAGACAATTGCAAGCAAAAGATGAAGAAACGATACCGATTAAACCATCTGAGTCAGAAACTTCCGATCAATTTGCACAAACATTAGAGCATCATGAAGATGATCTACTCGATGAAGAATTAAAAGATGGAATAAATTCACTGGAACCTGATCAACAAGCAACTTTAGTGGCGCTGATGTGGCTCGGTAGGGGTGATTATGAAGTTTCCGAATGGTCAAAAGCCTATGAAGAAGCCGTTTACCGTGCGAATAATCGTACGGCGGAATATTTAATGAGTACACCATTGGCTGCTGATTATATGCAAGAAGGATTAACGCTGCTTGGTTATGAATATGAAGAACCGTACTAACATATTTATTCTCGTAAGTCCGCGGGGAATGTTTCCGCGGACACGTCACAAGAGCGTCGCTGGAAGCGCTACAAAGAATGACCCAACACTTTCCAATATTTGCAATATTCTATTCTGCCTTGCAAAATAACGTAAAATGATTAAAATATACAAAAAATAATAACAAACGATTTAAACTCTATATAACATTACAAGAGACTAAAACCATGAGCATCGAAGCAGCACTGCAATTATTTCGTGAAGTTGACGCAATTATTAATAAAAGAAAAACTGACGGAGTATTTAACCGAACACATCTTAAAGTTGCCATAGAAAAATGTATGGCTGCTATAAATGCATTACCTACATTAACTAGCGCTGACAACAAAGAATTAACCGATGCATGGACCAAAGGAATCACACTAATTTATGGTCTGTATGTGGCAAAAGCATTTGACAGGCCTGAATCCCTTGATGAATGTAAACAAATATTTGATTGGCTTAACGATAGCATTTTAATTAAAGTGAGTAGCCATCCTCCCACAAAGAAATTACTCTTTAGCCATCTTGTCCGATCAGGCTTGACATTAGCTAAAAAATTTGAAAATGAAAATTCAGATAAATGTGGCCAAATGTTTGTTCAAGTGTTGTTACTTGTCCGAGATATGCAAGGCAATGCATCAGAGCCAGTAGAGATTGAGATTAGGGATACTGGTGTTAAACTCCCTGTTGATAAAATAACAATAGCTAAACAGATGTGCTTAAATTTGCAAAAACAATTTGATGTTTCAGTAAACGTTGAGGAAAATGTTAGAAATAATTTAATAGCAAATATACTTGATGCCAAGCAATTGCAACACATCTGTACGATCAAAACAAATGCAGCTGCGCTACAACACCTAACAACACATGGACTAATTATTTATTTTAAACAATATGCGCCAGAGGAATTACGATTTACACCTAGGCAGTTGCGTATGCTTGGCGGACCAACTGTTATGCCTATACGTAAGCGCCCAAGAGCTGATGAACCATCTGAATCAAGTGTTGGTCCAAGCCAAGGTGTACAAGCAGATAAAAGACAAAAAGATGTAGAATCTCCCACTGAAGAACA
>CAYSGV010000032.1:0-14011 GCA_964430685.1 uncultured Gammaproteobacteria bacterium | reverse complement strand
AGGGATATATCACTGACAAACGATATGACAAAAGCGGAAAAGTGATCGCGCGGATAAACTATGCAGATAATTATAGCCAACTTGATTTTAACAGTAATCCTGATTGCATAAGGCTATTATTGCAAAAAAATTCTGCAAATCGAGCAAATTATTATGTATATGATATTTTTGGGAACCTACGGTTCCATATTGATGCTGAGGGTTATGTTAAAGAATTTAACTATGATCTTGCAAATCGTTTAATTGCAACTCGCTGTTATTATAATAAGTTATCACCAACAAAGTTGGCTGAATTAGCTGAAAATCTAAGTCAGGTTGGCCGCAGTAGTGAAAATCTCGCTGCTATGAGGGAAATTGTTATAGCCCTTAAAGATGATAAACATGATGTATGGAATGGAACCAGATATGATCTTGCTGGTAGACGTGTTGCGGAATACGAAGTGTATGAAATTGGAACCGATTATGATAAACGATTTGAAACAGTTTATATACTAAATGCATTGGGTCTCGATGAACAACGACAGGATAAATGCAATAATATATGGAAATATCAATATGATGGACTCAAGCGTCTGATGCGCGAAATAAGCCCGCTAGTCGATATTACCTATGTTTCGCAAGAAACGGTTGCGAGTAAATTAGTTGCTCAACCCCCAGTCAAAATATCTATTGTCACAAAAATGGATTATGACGAAGCATCTAACGTGAGCCAAATAACATTTGGAGAGAATAATAGTGATCAAAGACAAATTCTAAAAAGATACGACAGAAATAATCGGTTCATAGGCACTCAGGTTGGTACACTAGATGTGCCTGTTCAAGTTGATGATCCTGAGCAGCTAGTGGCTAAAGATAAGCTACCAATAAAGAATGATATTTTAACTACAACAGTCATTCTAGATTTTGCTGGTCGAGAAATTGTAAACGTTGATGAGAATGCTGTTCCTCGTTATACGATATATGATCGATTTGGAAGAGTACGGTTTCTTATTGATGGTGATGGTTTCGTTACGGAATTTCAATACGATACTGGATTTGAACATTATGATCGAATGATACAACATGCTGTTGCAATTTCTCAAGTTGAAATTAAAAATCATCCACGAGGATATTCAATATCTGAAGCCGCCGTATTAGTTAGTCAGTTAGACCGCACAAATGACCGTACCATTACATTTACCTATGATAAACGTGGGTTAAAATTATCTGCTACCAAAGATCAAATTATCACTGCATCAGTAGATGTACAGGGAAACGTCACAAGTTCTCTTGTATCGCCACAAACCAGCTGGCAATATAATGCTTTTGGTGAAGTGGTTCGTGAAAATGTAGTTATAAGTAATTCTGTTGTTGCAATAACACTCAAACTATATGATAACAATGGCAATGAAATCCTATCCATTTCACCTAAAGGCTATGTCACTCAGCAGATCTTTGGTATGCGAAGTACCAATCCGCAACAAAACGGCTGTATTTTATTAAAACGCATTGAATATGCTGTGGCCATTAGCGGTGCAACTAAATGGAACACAGCGGATGAATTAATAGCAATAGTTCAGCTGACAAAATCTCCGAAGACCCGTACCTATGAATATATATATGATCAACGACTACTTTTAACTTCAGAGATAATATCAAGTGATGAAGCACTTTATACTTCGAACTTTGATGAAAATGGTGAGGCAACAGTAACGGCCGGTAAGAATTTTGTAACAACAAGTACCTATTATGACGGCGAACGACGTCCTATTGTGTATGTTCTAAATTCTGGAGATAAGCGCTATTTACAGAGAAATGCTCGAGGCGAAGTCACTAGTGAAACTGAATTTCCCTTAGTTGTTGATGTAAGCAAAGCAACACGAAATAATCCTCCTGTCCCACAAATCGCTTTTATCCAGCACTTAGTTAATGCACATCAACAAGTGGTAGGCACAATTAAATATATTAATCCAGCTGTGGTTATGACGGATCCGAAAACAGGGGAAATTAAACCAGTTAATCCGCCGCCCTCTTCAGCGCAAGATCAAATAACTTTGTTATTAACTGATAGACGTGGCAATGTTATTGTTACGCAAACACCTGAAGGACACTTGAAATATGCAACATACAATGCAAAAAATATGATCGTGCGTTCTTATCACTGGGTTACCGGCTATCAATTGCAAAATAATGCGGTAGCAGTTGGGGCCCATTTACGACTCAATCAACAGCAATATGACAACAGGCAACACGTTATCATGCAATCGTTGGTTAGTGATACGAGTGTTGCTGGTGCTGCTGTAAGTGATATTACCGATACACGCACCTATAAGCAGTATAATGCTTTTGGGGATTGTGTTGCTGAAGGTCCAGCGCCAAATGTAATGCAACTATATAGGCGCTTTAACAAAGCAGGGAATAAATGGTTTACCAATGAAGATCATGGCATCCCGACTATAACCTATCCAAACGCGGCAGGTTCTGAGGTGGTCATGTTCAGGGCTTCGGAGAGTGATTTAGCGCTTTATATGGATACTCCTGATACAGCAAAAGAGAATTTACTCGACCGAGACCATGGACAAACTTTTTATAAAGTACAAAGAACAGTTTTAGAACGTGATCTTGAAGGCAATATAAGTAAACAATATACCCCATGGTATCGCACTAAACCTGATGATGTCCCTGAAAACCACCAAATGTCATTTACTGTAAAAAAAGATCCGTCGCCGAATTGTCGAGGTACTTACATCACATGGCAAGCACTCGATGAAAAATTATTAGTAACCGTTTTTAGATTGCGTCGTAAAGGGCTTAGAGATTGGGGAGAAGATACAGTAAAAGTCATTGAAAATATTTCCAACGACATACGTGGCGTAAAAATTTCTGATCAAACTCCGGTTCTGCCTGCTGATTGCTATGAATATCAACTCGATTTTTATTTTTACGATAACGATAGACAAAATATCGATGACCTACCAAGCTATCGCACCGTTGGTGAAACGATGCTCGATACGGGAAGTTATCAGAATTCAAGCACACTTGTTTGGTATATGAGCGATGAGAAAACGTTAGTGTTGTGTGGTAAAACGACAAATATTTCTGGCATTGAGTTAATCCTTAACGGACAAACCTTAAAACGAATAGCTGGCACAAATCAAACGGACGGTAAAATAATAATCGATCTATCCGCTGAAGTGAGCGATGATTATGAATTTAGAGTTGTTTATGATTATGATGTTCTGCAAGAGAATATTGTAGTGGGGCAAACAGGCGAATACTCTTTAAGTACTTATAACCCTGCTTTTAAATTTACAGGTCCAGGTACATTAGAGGCTTATGCAAATACACTACCGCCAGAAATAGTGAAATGTGTTAGTGGTGTGGTCCAAGCAACACCTACATTAGAGGGTGGATATAATGTTAAGTACAGCGAACATGGTAATTGGCCTTTATATTTAAATGTTACCCTTGCATTAGCAACCCCTGCAGCATTTGCTTATGGCTATGATAGAAGCAATTCAGTATATTTTTTAGGGCATTTAGTTGGGAACACGGGAGGGTGGGCATATAATGGCAATATTAATACCCTACAAAATCCAATGTACACAGAATGGTTTTATATACTACGAAACAGCTCTAATAACCAACCACATGCTCTAATTGTAACAGTTAACAACAGGCTTTATGGTACATTTCAATTACAGCCATGGGCTGGGAATACCTACAGACTTAATTACAATGGCCATAATTTCAATTTTAATGCTAATCAAATTCAAGCTTCAGTTATTTCATTATCAAAATCTTCTGCTTCAGTCAGTTCTGTTATCGGACGGTTATCTGTACGAACAACCAAGCATTCTAATGTTATTACTGCACGAGAAATTATGGTTTATAACTTAAGTATTACCAACTCTGAGTATGGTGTTTATAACGCTGGTGGGAAAACAGACGGTTACCAAATTCCCTCGCTTAAAGAAGCGATTAAATATAGATGGAATACTAATATTTCTGCAAATCATCAGTTGCATGTTATCCATAATGGCATAAATGCTATGGTTACTGATATTAGTACAACACCTAGCTTATATCCTTATGGCCCTGGACAAGAATTTCCTTTACGTTTTCAACAGAGGTTCCCTTTGTATGATAATTTGGGTCCTTTATATTACGAAATAACCTGTGAAGAAAATGATTATATCCTAATGAGTACGAATGCATTACCAACTTCTCAGCCTGTTAATTCAACAAAGTATGATTTCATATCATACGATTCTACGGTAAAATATTTTCAAATAGTCCGACAGCATGTAACTTATCCTAATTCCCATACTTTATATTTTTCACCTTTACCGCAGGGAACAGTATCAATCAATTTTGAAATTTTTGAAAAAACCATTTTGGGTGGCATTATCAACCGTCAAGTTGTTGCAGCATTAACGCGAAATAAAACGGGTTTTTCTGTATTAGTAACTGGTCTAGTACCCAATCTCTATCAATATCGTTTTCAAGCGTTAGATGCTGGTAAAAAACCACTTTCTTTGTTGAACAATGGCGTTAAAAATCAAGATGCGGATGGTTGGGGCTATGGTTCGGTTTTAGTTAAAAATGGTTTGCCGGGTAATATGGTTTTTGTTAGTAAAAGCCAAGATGAAATTTTTACAGCTGTTAGACCTTCTGCTACGGCAGAATATGATCGTTGGCATAATCGTGTGAGCGCAGTGAATAGAAGTGGCCAAAGAACGACTAGTGAATTTAATATCTTTGATCAAGAAACAAGTACAACGACACCTACAGTTGAAGTTTGGAACAATCAAGGGAAATCAGCAAGTCAATCACTAACTACAATAAGTCTATATAATGCCAATAAACATAAAGTGGCTGAAGTAGCTCCAAATGGCGGTACGAAAGTACGTGTTGTTAATAATAGTGGTGATACTTTATGCGATGCTGATGCAGATAAAGTTTGGCAAAAATATACTGTTGATTTAATGCATCGGAAAACGAGTATTACAACAGCATCTGGGAATCAAACAATAACACAATATCAGTCGAGCAATGGTTTGAGGTTAGAAACACGCACAGCGCTTGATGGGTCTAAGGAAGAGTTTGTTTATAATGAGGAAAGCAGGGTTATTCGGCGTAAAGATGCCTTAGAACACTATACGCATTTTGATTATGATAGCATGGGGCATGAAATTATTAGAATTAATCCACTTCGGATGAGAGCAGGATCAATCTATTTTGCACAAAGACAGACATATGATGCCAGAACAGGTGTACGTACAATATTACAAGATGAAGATGGAAATATACAGAAATGGGAGATTGGATCTGAAGGAACGACTGATGGCTATTTTGGTAATATTCTTATACATACCGATTTTTCAGGACAAAAAGTAACTTATAAACTAAATTTTAATAAGCAAGTGATTTCAGAAATTGGTAATTTAGATGGCGTTAACAAATCACGAGGATTTGTTGATGAAGCAGGTCATACGCCACTCGCACGCAATATACGCTATATATATGATGAGTCAGGTTATCAAGTTGAGATTGTAGATGATGGCGCACAATTAACAACGAAAAAACGTCATGACGCAGATGATTATAATACTTTGTTATATTTCGTTGATGGTAACAATGGCCGTGTTTATCAAGCAACTTACACACTATATGATGAACTGCATCGTATTATCCGCATTCGTGATACGCGTATTGAATTACACCATGGTTATGATGCAAATAGTAATCGTCGGTTTGCTCGGGCCTATTTATACGGTGATGATCCTAATCAAGTGCAGCCCAAACGAGAATCATGGTATGACTATACCCCAGCCAATCGTGTGTTATACCGTGATTGTAGATTGATTAATAGCACGATCCAGTTAGATAGAAAACAAGGAATGCAACTTCATTATACAAATGGTGAGATTGATGTACAAAAAGTTCTTGATGAAAATGGTGTCGAACAAGTTAAAAGCTTAACTTATAACCCACGAAGATTGCTGACTGATATTACGACCACGGATTCACAGACAAGAAGAACAACCTCTACTATGCACAGAGATATTGATATAGCACAACGTTGTTGGCAAATCACGCAAGTAAGAAGTTGTCGTTTATTCATCAGAATGGTGCAACCAGATCCATCTGAATATCTCAATTATGATCAACCCACTTATGTGTTGGTAGTAGTTAATGCATATAGAGACTTATATTATTACCCTGATACTAATAGTAGAATTCAAATAGAAAATCTTAAAGAAGTCGAAGATGGTGAGCTAGTGAAAGAACTAGATCGTTCATATTGCAAAACAGCTGATCAATTTAATCTTCCAGAAAATATTGGTGAGAAATTAAAGTTAGAAAGGATTATTACAAGTTATAATCAGCGAGCAAATGGTGTGGTTTCTGTTGATAAAACAACTTATGACAACGATAATAGTATATTGGAACAAACACATTCAGAGAAAGGCGGTGAAACTAAATCTGTACGTACCATGGTACCTTTCGGATCGGGTAAACCTAATACAGAAGACAGTACGTTAACGGGTGCAATTGAAGACAGTGAAAAGAAAAAGCATCCATACGTAATTAAAGATAATTATACGACAAGCTATTATTATGCAGACGAAGTTAAAGTTGCAAAAGTTACCGCAGAGAGAAAATCTATAGATGGTGATGATATTGACTATGATAAATTACCACCAGCAATGTCGGTTACCACAACAGAGGATTCAAATGGAAATATTACCGGTGTACAAGGATTTAAAGGAGCATTAAAAGATACTTATCGTTCATTCGTTGTTAATACAAGTAATTGTATTGTGTTTAAACAGGCGGGGGATGGTAAAAGAAACTATTATTTTTATGCTGAGAAACAACCAGGTAAAACGGTATTAATGGCTTATTTTGGTGATATACAAGATGAATTAAAATTAAGAGGAATGAAACGGGCTCAAATGCTGCAAGCACGCCGAGAAAGCACATATAATCCACCCGTTGTAAATATCGATTTAAATCATCAACCATTATCTACTCAATACCCTCCAGCAATGTCCTCTCAATATACTGTTCCAAGAGATATGACATACGCGCAAATTGCTGAAGAACTTAATTACACAGGGTATGGCCCTGCCATTGCACAAGCAAATAATGCTGATGTGTATGATGTTGTAAAACAAAATGAAACAATCTCTATTCCACCATTATATTTTGAGATTCCAGAAACCGCATGGAATGGTTCATTACCTGCGATTGAAAAAATAATTGGTAGTTTATATCCAATATTACCCACCCCTCAAATTAGTTTAAAACCCAAAAAAGTGGATTGGGTTGAAGAATTTATAGAAGTTGCTGCATGTGTTGCAATTATGGCATTTGCACCAGAAGCTTTTGCTGCATTAATGGGGGTTACCCTAAATGCTGTTGGTACTGCAGCTGCATTAGCAACCGGTTTAGAAACAGCAACAGCTTTTGAAGCAGCCATAGCCTATGGTGCGGCAGCGGCAGTGGCTAACTCAGTGAATCAAGGCTTGGCAATGAGTTTCGGTAGCCAAAAGTCGTTTAATGTCAAATCGCTGGTGACTAATGTCCTCACTTCAGCAGTTTCTGGTGGTATTTTACAGAAATTGAAAGCATTCGATCCAAGTATGGTATCGATGCAGCAATTAAGTACGGCAAATATGAGCAAAAATATCTTAACGGCCGAAATAATTGCATTGTCACAACAAACGGTATTACTTGCCACCGGTCTTGAGAAGCGCTTTGATTGGAAATCATTAGGCACAGCTGCTTTTAATAGTGCAGCTAATAATTTATTGCCAAAACAACTTAGTGATGCAAGTAGTGTAATTGATACTGTAGGCGATGATTTAATTACCGGCAGACCGATTAACTTGCATGATGTTTCTGCCACAGCTTTGGGTACTATGGTTGGGTCATATGCTGGCTCATTTGCATTGAATGGATTGTTGCGAATACAACATGATGCTTTACAAAAAGAAAAACAAACTAGTCAACATACGTTAGCAAGTATAGGACAACCTTCTTCTCCTCGAGCCCAATCTTCTCGTAGGCAAACATCTGAAGATAAAGTGGCGAGGCCAAATAATAAACAATCTATTGTCTCTCTTCGTTCTTCAAGTCCTCGTAATTTAGATACGTTAATGGATACATTGACAGACTTGAATAATTTAGAAATTGATGCTGACACACAAGCATTAGCAGATGATTACCGAAAATCAGGTGTTGTCACTAAGTTTATTTTAGACCATCCAATGTTAACAAACTTTTTTACAGATAAACGAACGACAAAGGTATTAAATTTCTTAGGTAATAATCAATATATTGATGCATTTAATGCTGGTGCTGAGAGTGGATTTAACCTAGATATTTTGCATAATAATTATAGTGGGCGTTGGGATGTGCAATTTGTATATAGTACAGCAAAAGCTGGTGCATTATTTGCCAGCGTAGGAGACCTTGCTGAAACAGCAACAAGTTTGCTTCTTCGAAAAGGGTTGTTTGCAGCAAGCCATTTAGTAGGACCATTAGCACAGCGTTCAATTAATCTTACTCAAGTACCACTCCAATATGCTCATTACACGCAAGCGACAATTAGCATGAGCTTTGCTGATGGTACACCCATTCCCGTAGCAGTCGAATCTGTGTTGAGGCACGGATGGGATGTGGCTACGAGGGGTGTACCGATTGCCGTCCTCACACCGGAAGGAAATTATTTATATTTAAATAATCGAAGTTTATATACTGCTATGTTAGGTAATTTGGAAGCTTTGCCTACTGAGGTACATGCCTATAATAAACCAATATCAGAGTTTTTTAAGAGGTCGCCTGAGTATTTATCTTATAGAGTGCCAGGGGATTATACGGATTTATTAACCCGACGTACTCTTTACGCAGGCGAGTTGCCAACCACATGGGGTGAAGCGGCAACAATACGGAGCATGCAGCAAACACGGCGCGGCGATGTTATCGCAAATCAGATTAATTTTCCAATGCACGGTCGGCCAGAATTGCCGTTGACATATGGTTCAGGAAGTACAGCTTGGGAAGCTTATATGAGTAGGTTAAGCCAGCGACAAATTTTCAATGGACCATGATATTTAGGCCCACAAATAATAGCTATTTGCGTCATTTTTTGAATAAGGGGGATTAGGTAGTGGCTTACGATAATTTACAAATTAGACCTATTCAGGATTTGGAACAAAAGCTGATATTTTAAATCAAGCTGAAGCTAAAATTGGCGATAACCAAATAGGTGCTCATGCCAATTTGCTTAATGACGGAAACTTATTTATTCGTGATATTACGCAAATTTAGGTTCAGTTTTTGCTTCGGTTATTAGTTGCGCTTCTTTTAACACCGTTTTTAGCGCATCCAATTGCTGTTGCGATAGATTTTCTAGTAATAATCTGTTTGGTTCTTGCGTAATTTTTTCTTCTCCTGCATCACCTAACAATTCACAAATAGCCAACCATAATGGTTTTAGCGGCAATTTTTGTTCTGGGATTTTACTAAAGTTAATCGAAACGTTTTGTTGATTACAAACAATATTAAATACATAACCAGCAGCTTTCAGTGCTGCTATTTTCTCTAGGATGATATCTATTAATGAAGATTCTTCTTCATCACCTGCTAGGACTACCTGCAAAGGCGGTGTGGCAGAATGACTTGCTGTTATAGCGGGACTAAATAATAAAGTGCCTTTGGGTGCTTGAGCTAAGCTCGCCGCTGCCAACACTGGTGAGCCTGTCCTTCTGGGCGGTTGTAGTGCTAAACGGCCCAATTCCCTACCAGCTAAGGCTGTGGCAATACTTCGGCTTATTTCTAAAAAGCGCTCTCTGGCAACATGGTCACGGTGACGTTGCTGACTGGTTAAGAGTAAGCGGTTAATTTGGTATTGCAGATTTTTATCAGCTATACCAATTTCGTCGGCGCGCAAATCGAGCAGACTAGCATTCATTTCCAATAATTCACACAAAGTGATAGCGCCCTTATCACCTATTTTTCTGTTGTAACCAATGTCTAGGAAATGTAAAGTTTTACAGTTAAACAATGCTTGGGCTAGAGGGATTGCGCCTTCAATTATATCACACTCGTTTACATCCAAACGCTCCAAACTAGCAGCGGTACGGTCAACAATATGGCGTTGGCGTAGACCTTCTGCAATCGCTAATGCACCTTCATCGCCAATTGAATTACCTTGTAAAGAAATTACTTTTAGTGTCAGATGTGTTCTTAACAATTCTGCAACTTTTTTTGCCCCTTCAGCACCTAGTCCAACCCTATCTAATGCCAATTCACGTAAGCAAGGATGTTGCATTAATGCAGTGACTAAATTGACAATGCCATAATCTTTTAAGGGGTTATTGTTAAGCAGGACTTGTTCAAGACTTGTATTTTCTTTAAGCGCTAGTGCTAGCTGTGTCATTTGTGCTGCATCAATTTTACAAGCGGCCATATCCAAGCGCAGTAAATATTTAGCACCTTTAATAAATGTGCAAAGTTTTACTAAATTGCCTGAGGATAGATTTGCTGGGTTGGTTAATATTCCGGTAATGCGAATTTCGGTTTGTCCTTGTTTTAGTGTATTTGCTTTATCAATTTGGTCCAATGAAGTTAATTTACATTGCACTGCTTGATCGAAATTGATGGACAGCGACAAGAGCGGTAATTGCATTAATCTAGAAAATAGATCTGCGGTTAAACCGTTACAACCACTGAGATCTAAATGTTTAAGTTGCGGTAGTGATGTTCGTAGTGCTTCAATGAGTTCAGCCGTTATTGTGAATGCACAAAGATTAAAACCACGTGGTGGTGTGAG
The DNA here is from genome assembly GCA_964430685.1 of uncultured Gammaproteobacteria bacterium. GTDB lineage: Bacteria > Pseudomonadota > Gammaproteobacteria > CAYSGV01 > CAYSGV01 > CAYSGV01. The sequence goes on along the minus strand of CAYSGV010000032.1, from coordinate 3,186 downwards.
TGAAAGGGTTGTTGTTTGTTCCAAAATTAAATGTTTGACCATAACGGGTGTTAATAAATTATAGCAGTAAGCAAATATATAGAGTCCTTGGCGGCGCTTTTCAGATAAATTTCTTAATGGAAATGCAGCAAAAACTTCTACCAGAGTTTCATTTCTTTGATTACAAACCAAGGCACCGTTTTCAATGAGCATGAGAATGATATTTTGATATTTAGTGGCAGCGAATGGTTGCTGTGAATTTTTTGCCTCGAGGTATAAGCGAATGGCCACATCCAACGCCGATTCACGTCTTTTTTCACGTTTAGATTCTGGTCCAAATTCATATTCATATATTACATCCACCGGCATACCATATTGCACTAAATTTTCAGCTACTGCTGAAATGCCGCGGCGGACGGCTACATGTAAAATAGGTTCTGGTGTTTTAGCAATTACGGTTTGTCCTGGTGTTGTGTCGGACCGCATTGTTTTACTTGCTTCACGCGGCGGCGCTAAAGTCATTTGTTCTTGCGTCAACCCAAACAGTAAAATTGCTGTCATTAACGCTGTATATTGTTGTTCTACCAGCATCGCAGCAGCAAATAAATCATGTGCTTGTTTCTTTGCATGAAAGCGACCATTTGGCAATTGAAAGTATAAATCTTGACAATATTTAATGGATTGATAGAGATCATAAGCAGGAAGCGTGCATTCTTGTAAAGTAATTTCTAATTTAGGATTAATCTTTTGTGCTTCAATTAAACCATCGCCGGTGATCTGATTGCAATTAATGAGAATCAGTGAGCTTAAATTTTTCTTCTTGGCCATCTCTTGCAAGCGATAATTATTGAGCGCAAGACAATTACGTAGTGTTAAATTTTTAAGACCAGTAAAATGCGCGATGAGATAATCGACAATATAACCTTGATGTGTTGCATCGCCTTCTTTTGAAAAATCTAATGTGCTTAGAAAATGATCGAAACTTTGTGGAAGTGATTCAGTAGCCACTGATTCGAGATTTTCTTGTCTCGCAGTAAATGGCACTAATTGCTTAAGTAGGCGTTCATCGCCAGCAAATAGTGTTTCTAATGTAGGTGCCCGCCCACCATAAAGCTGTGCGATTCGATCCAATACATTATCAAATTTTCGATAAAGATAATCATAGAATCGAGCAACTGGTTCGTTGACTGCGAGTGCGCACTGATGCGGTGTAGCCTGCTCGTTGCTGCGAACTGTGTCAATGATGATACACAACCTTTGATACATCCGTTGCGTTGCACCAGGTATAAGCATTAATTGTAGTAAAAATCCAGACTCAGCAAATTCTTTATCTGTCCGTTTGGCGCGCAGAGCTCGCAGCGAAGGTGTTTGTCCACCTTTTGCTGCAATAACATTACAAAGCTTATTTAACTGTATAGGATTTAATTGAGCCATAAGCGATATACTTTCAGTATCTTGCAGTTTTGTTGTTAAAACTTGGACTGCTTCCATCTCAGTAAATAATTGCGTTAGCTCAGCTTCACTGAGAAGTTCTTTTTTATCGCCATTTTTATCAAATTGATAAAGTCGTTTTGGTGTTTGGGTTATCACCGTAGTATTTTTTAGCTCTTTGCCTGCTGGTAACTTGGGTAATAAAACAATTGCATCAAATGGGCCATCAACAGCGGCAGCTTGTTTATAAGCTAAAAATCGCTCATCTTGTTCTAGACAGTTCTTGAACAATAAGAGCATTACCAATGCAGGTGGTAACCCTAAAAGTAGGGTACGAAATTCCAGATCAAAAGCTTCATACATTTGTTGCGCGCATAGAGCCCAGGATTTTAAAAATACACGATGTCCCTTTGCGTCCAGTGTGATAGCAGGACGTGATATTTCATCATTGTCGATACCACGCACATCAAATTCTCGTAGTTGGCCATTTTCATCAAAAGGATCTTCTGCTATATAATTTGGCGTATGACCATCATTGTTTTCCAAAACCATATCAGTTAAAAAATGCAAGTTATGGCTAAAACGTTTGAGCTTATTTAATGCATCAGGATGACTTTTTAATAGGCGGTGACCGGTAATTGCAATAATATCCTCTTGTTCTTGCATAGACAGTGTTCTAGATTTTCCATCCGCAAGTTCATTAACTTTCATTAAACTATCAAAACGTGCCAGCGCTTGCTCGGAAACATTTAGTGGTATAATTTCTTTTGTGCCAATTGTTACCAATAAGAGTTCTTTGCCAACGCGTACATAAGCGGTGTTCGATTTAACATTTAGCTCTTTGAGCGTATTTTTTTGCGGCGGCGTAGAAGTGACGAGGAGATCTCGACCTTCCAATAACTCAAATAATATAGGGCCATTTACTGTTTTTGCAACTTGTACTGGTATTGCAATGGTTTCATTTTCTAAAAAGATTAATTCAGTGGGCGCAGAACCGGTTGGTGAATAAATGGTTTGTAAAGCGTGATAAGCATGTTCGCGTGGCGGAGCGCTTGGTGCACGTGTTTCAATTTTATAATAATTAAAGGGAGGTGTATTTGGGATGCGTAGTAGTGAGTGTGAGGCGCGTAAATCACTATAAGGTACAGATGGATGCGCACGTAAGGTATTATCCGAAGGTGTTATAAAATGTCTGAACCGAAGTGCTGCAGAGCTTTTGAGTATTTGATAGCCTTTAAAACAGCGTATACGTATTTGTGTTTCACAGCGTTGCAAGCGATCTTCACCAGTAGTCCGACAAATGCCATCACGAAAATTCTCATAATAAACCGCAACACGAGATAATATATCGATAAGATTTGGTGGTAACGTAGTACTCTTTTTATGGTCTTCAGTAAATTTTTTAATTTTTTTTAAAATTTCATTTATGTCTCTAAAAAGGTCGTGATCTTTATTTAAAGCTAAACGAGCAAAAGCTTCTTTTTGTTCTTTTTCTAATTGTGAAATATGTTTTACCATTGTTGATTTAACTTTAATGGCCGCTTCATAGCGCAGTATTTCATCTGGATGTGCAAGGCGGCGATAAATATCATCAACTTTTTCCCGTATGCCATTGGGTAATTGCGGTAAAATTAAACTTAATTGATAACAAGCTGTGCTGATAAGGTCTTCACCCTCTAATACCATTCAAATGTCATTTTGTAAACCGAGTGATTCAGCACAATGTGTGTATGCTTCTTTTATTGATTCGAGATTTTTGGTCAGCGTTCGATTAAG
>CAYSGV010000031.1:12249-14159 GCA_964430685.1 uncultured Gammaproteobacteria bacterium | reverse complement strand
AATATTATTCACGACTAATGTTGCGAGTGCTTCACCTTCAACATCTTCTGCAATTAATAAAAATGGTTTGCCTTCACGAGCAATTTGTTCCAATACTGAAACGATATCGCGAATGTTGGAAACTTTTTTATCGACTAACATGATGTAAGGATTTTCAAATTCAGTGGTCATGTTTTGTTGATTGGTAACAAAATAAGGTGATTGATAACCACGATCAAATTCCATACCTTCAACATATTCAAGTTCGTCATACATGGCGTTGTTATCAGCCACGGTAATAACACCTTGTTTACCTACTTTCGCATGCGCATCAGCAATCATTTTACCAATAGCGTTATCACCATTTGCTGAAATTGTTGCGACTTGTTCGATATCTTTTTGTGTGTTGCAAGGTTTAGAAAGTTTTTTGATTTCTTCAACTGCGTGCTGTACCGCTAAATCAACACCACGTTTTAAATCCATGGGGTTCGCACCAGCAGCAACCATTTTCAAGCCACCTCTAACTAAACTTTCAACCACAATTGATGCGGTTGTTGTGCCATCACCAGCAACTTCGTTGGTTTTGGAGGCGGATTCTTTTAATAAAGAAACAACGATTTGTTCAAAAGGATTTTCTAATTCCAATTCTTTCGCTACGGTGACACCATCTTTGGTTACTGTTGATGTACCATATTTCTTTTGAATGGCAACATGACGACCTTTAGGACCGAGTGTTGCACCAACGCTTTGACCAAATGTGGTCACGGTATTTAAAATGTGATGACGGACGTCTTCACCGTAAATTGTTTGCTTAGCCATAATTATTCCTCATTCGATAGTGTTAATTGATGCACTGTGTAGATTGTTCGGTTTACTCCACAATCCCAATAATGTCGTCTTCACGCAGTACAACGAGTTCTTGTCCATTGATTTTAATTTCTGTACCAGCGTATTTACCAAACAGAACGGTTTGATTCATTTTGACTTGTAATGGAATGACTTCACCATTTTCCGTTCTTTTGCCAAGGCCCAGGGCAACAATGATGCCTTCAATGGGTTTTTCTTTGGCGCTATCAGGCAGCACGATACCGCCCGCAGTCTTCTCTTCTTTTTCCTTACGGCGAATGATGACGCGATCACCTAAAGGGGTGACATTTAATTTATCTGCCATTTTGCTCTCCTGTTATCGTTACATTAATAAAGTTATCTGTGGCCAAAAATACCCAAAAGGCACTTTAGCACTCTCATACCACGAGTGCTAATGATACTGATGAATTTACATGAGTCAAGAGGATCGCTGAAGAATCCTGAAGAATATTGAATTGCCAGTGTCTTAGTCGTAGCTTAGCTAGGGAAGGTTAAGGCCCCTTGGGTTTGAGGGTCGGGGTATTACTTGCGCTTGGTTGCGCTTCGTTTCCTTGTTTTTTACGTTCTTCTTCTGCCTTGCGTGCTTCTTCTTCTTGACGCTTCCTTTCTTCTTCTTGGCGTTGTTTTTCTTGTTCTTGGCGCTTTTTTTCTTCCTGGCGTTGTTTTTCTTGTTCTTCCTGACGCTGTTTTGCTTGTGCTTCGGCGACTTTTTTTTCTTCTGCCGCTGTCTTCGTAGCAGCTTGACTGATTCCCGTGTCGACTACGCCTTTAATTTCCTTTATCTGTTCACTGGTACCCGGTATCGCATCAACTAAATTTTTTGCTGCCAACAACTGATCAGCGGGTAATTTTTTTAACAAACTCACCATTTCACCGATAAATGTTTGCTGCATTTGTTGCTTCACTTCTTCTACCTGTTTTATTGCAAAATCGCATAGCGTTTGCACATAAGTTTGCTGGCTATTTTTTTCTTGATCACGTAATTTTTGTTCAGCTTTTTTTGCCATCTCAGCATAGCGTGCACTTTGCGCTTGCTCATCAATTGTCGGTGTATTTGCCATTGC
>CAYSGV010000031.1:0-12239 GCA_964430685.1 uncultured Gammaproteobacteria bacterium | reverse complement strand
TATAAACAAAATAGCATAATTTCAATTACTTTTCCGCAGAAAAGCCGTTAACTTGGACTAAAGACCTTCATTCACTCTATAATATAGATATACCCAATTTGATTTATGTGGAAAAGCTATGATTTTAAGAACTTTTACAATGTTTTTGCGGAGATACTTCAGTGTACTTGCACTGGTTAGCTCTTTTGGCCCTGGAATTGCCAACGCCGATAACCCCAATCCCTTGCCCCTTGATCAAGCTTTTAACTTAACTGCTCAAACGGTAGCCCCTAACACCGTAGTCGCCACCTGGAACATTGCACCTGATTATTACCTTTATCGTCATTCCATTAAAATTGCAGCAGAAACACCCCAACATGCACAAATTGGTCCCATTAAATTACCCACTGGCACGTCGCACAATGATGAATTTTTTGGCCACTTTCAAGCGTTAACGGGTAAATTACAAGTTACTATTCCCATTGTGAAACAAGATGGTCCTATCTTGCTCAAATTCAATTACCAAGGTTGTGCGCAGTTTGGATTTTGTTATCCCCCACAACAAAAGATTATTAGTTTAGCTTCTGGTTCCACAACACCACCCTCTATCAATACGTACAGCGCATATCCCAAATACCATGCCAATTTTCTAAGTTCAGTTAAAGATTCATGGTCACAACTCTGGCAAACACATTCTGCAGACGACTTTGTAAACTTTTTATCTACAAAACAACTCCTTTGGATTTTACCGCTCTTTTTTGTGCTTGGACTTTTACTTGCCTTTACACCTTGCGTCTTACCGTTAGTACCCATTTTGGCAACAATTATTGTGAACAGACAAGCTACCACGTCCATGCGAAAGAGAGCATTTAGCCTCTCCTTAACTTACGTCTTAGCAATGGCATGCACTTATGCTGGTATTGGTATATTTGCCGCATTTCTGGGTGAATCCTTACAATCCGCGTTGCAACAACCCTGGGTACTTATTTTAATAAGTTTATTATTAGTTATATTTGCAGGCAGCTTATTGGATTTTTATACGCTGCAATTACCTGCACGTTGGCAAAATGCTGTAACCAATTTGAGTGCACGCCAACAAGGTGGACAATATTTGAGTGTTGCACTCATGGGGATCTGCGCCACATTGGTATTGAGCCCCTGTGTCACACCGCCTTTAATTGGTGCGTTAACTTTTATTGGTCAAACCGGTGATGTGCTACTTGGTGGCAGCGCATTATTTACTTTGGGTTTAGGGATAGGCACACCGCTACTCATTGCTGGCACAGTTGGTGGACATTATCTCCCCAAAGCTGGCGCTTGGATGCAAGACATTAAAAAGGTTATGGGATTAATTTTAATTGCACTAGCCATTTATGTACTCGATCGCATTATGCCGGGCTATTTAACACTAATCCTTTTTGGCTGCTTAGCCATTGTTAGTGCAATTGTTTTAAGCGCACCAACACTACGTGCGAATAGTCAAAAGGCGCGCGTGCGACAAGGATTTTGTTTAATATTATTGATTTATGGATTTGTGCTCGTTATTGGTGGTTTTCAAGGCAACGATAATTTCTTGCAACCCTTACATATACCCGTTACTGATTCACAGCGGTCACAATCATATACTGCAGCGAATCAGTTGCATGTTGTCACGAACCCTGAACAATTGGCCCTATTACTTACAACCGCTCAAGTAAATAAACAACCGGTATTGCTCGATTTTTATGCAAAATGGTGCATCGCTTGTCAACATATTGAACATGAAGTGTTACAAGATCCTGCCGTATCAGCAGCACTAAAAAATACCATGCTCATTCAAGTGGATATCACGCAAAATGATGCTGCCGCTAAAGCTCTGCTAAAACAATATAATGTCATTGCACCACCCACACTGGTGTTTTTAGATCAAAATGGTCAAGAACGTATTCCGATGCGCGTAATTGGCGAAATTAGCCGCACAAATTTTATTGATCATATCAGCAATACTAAAAATTAAGCTAATACGATGGAACTCATGCGTTGCTCACTATGCGCTGCACCGTATTTTATACGGTGAACCAAGCCCCCTCCTTCGCAATATCTTTAGCTATAGCTCAGGTTAAGCTTGAGCCTAATGATCATGCTATGACATAGAGTTGTTAAGGAGCTTTTAATGAATATGATAACTTTACCTGCAACTGCAATTTTAGCATCGCTAAACAACCTGACCCGAACAGTTTGCAAGCCACTCAATCGGTTACAGATCGCTACTTTTAATTATCTAAAAGTATTTAAGGATGGGAGCAGTATTGATCTAAGCACTGATGTGATAAATGTCGAACCATTTACGAATGATCACTCAATTTATTTAAAACAAGCTCTTTTATTCAATCCTTGCCATATAGAAAAAGGCTTTTTCGAATGGTCAAATTTTAACAAGAACATGCAAAATTTTCTTTATAAAAAATTTGCCTCAGATGTTGGTGTAACCATTATCCAAAAATATAATGACTACTGTGACATTTATCATTTTGTCTACAACCATAAACAACCAGAAATTCGTTATACAGAAGCAATGAACCAAGAAATATTGAAAATATTTATTTTGTATTTTAAGGATAAAGCAAAAAAAACAATACGCTTAGCTGAGAAACATAAAATATTTATTCCCAACTATAAATTTTACCTGAATGAGCATAATCACTGTGAAACTGCATGGCAGTACAAAGATTTTAATATGGAAAAATTTATTAATGAACTTAATATAAATCGCTACTATTTGCCTCAAAAAAATAATGATGTTTATTTAACGAAACAAGAAATCATTTGCCTTAAATGGGCCACCATAGGAAAAACAGCCGAAGAAATAGCGATGATTTTAAATATTTCCAAACGCACCTGTGAAAGACACCTTGAACATATTAAGGATAAACTGAATTGTCCTCGACAACTGATGCTTGGATTTAATTTGGCTAAATATATACCGGAACTTCTATTTGAAAGATTGTAGCTTTGAATTATTTATAATTCAAATGCATTATGCGTTATTGACTAATTTAACCTCTAATAGTTTTTTTAGGCCGGCTAATTTTTCTATGAGCATGAGGGAGAAATTACCAGAAATAATATTTTGAGGGATACAATACAATAAACCATGATCTATAGATTTTTCAATTAATTCTGCTTTGCTATCACAATGCATTTTACTTTTTATTTCATCTATGTACGATTCTACGGTACGTTTGGATAGCTTTAACATCTGGCCAATAGTGCTTGCTGATTTTCCACGCAATAGATGGTACAAGCATTCTTGTTGCCTGGGACTTAAATTATAATCTTTAAGCTTACCTACTATGTTATAACTTCTTTGATTCGATTTGGAATAATAACGATCTTGATTGATTAATATTTGACTAATGCGAGAAATCAAGTCGACATTTAAAGGTTGGCACTGATACATTGTTCCTAATACCGTTTCGTCCTCTAGCAATGGGGTTTTAGTTGTTAACCAGATGCGATTGCTTCCATCTGCATAAGGATGAATATCTAATATTTGTAGCGGCTTTTTTGTCCGTATTACGTAATGATCTTGTTCCAGAAACTGTTCAACCGACTCAACCGCTGGACAATTTAAATCATAGGGCGTTTTGCCAATGGCTTTTTCTAAACTTTGAAACCCAAGCAAGCGGACAGCGTTATCGTTTAGGCCTAGTATCCGGTCATTTGTATCTAACCAGCCCAACATCCCATTAATATTTTTGAGCACACACGATAGTTTATGAGCATCAGGCATAGGCGGTCCAATTGTTGGTTTCTACTCACTCCAGGTTTAATCGTATACCTAAATGGGATACAACAAAAGTGGTATCTCGTAGGTCGGGTAGCGCTTTTCGATCTATCACTGCACAATCTTTATCTTCCCGTACCCACGATTCATCTCTCGCAAAACCCCCACTGGCACCATGAATGACACAGAACCATTCAATATTAGCTTTTCTGCAAAAATTAGCTAACTTGCAGACAATTAAGGAGAAATTTTGTCTGTTCTATAGTATAGTGGACCATGCACCGGTGGCCATTTAACAAGGATAGAATTTCTGAAAAGCTAAGAATGACAAATTTTTCATGCAACGATCATTCTATATTCAGATAAAATGCGTAAAATATTAAAATGAACGAAAGAATGGGGCAAAGGATATGCGGATATTAGTTGTCGAAGATGATCCGAAAACATCAACCTATCTTAAGAAAGGACTTACTGAGAATTCCTTTATTGTTGATACTGCCGATAATGGTACCGATGGATTGTTTTATGCACGCAACTATCCCTACAATTTAGTCATATTGGATTTAATGTTGCCTCTGTTGAATGGTTTTCACATCGTCAAATCTATCCGCGCAGAAAATAAAGTCCTACCACTGCTGATGCTATCCGGCTGTGATGCGGTAGAAGATCGTATTCAAGGCTTACAATTAGGTGCCGACGATTATTTAACCAAACCTTTTTCCTTTTCTGAATTGCTGGCGCGCATTAATTGTTTATTACGCCGCAGCACCACCATACAACATCCGTTAATTATCAATATTGCTGACTTAGAAATTAATCTGCGTGAACACAAAGTATCGCGCGCTGGTGAGCGCATTGTGTTAACTCCTAAAGAATTCGCATTGCTCGCATTATTAGCAAAACATCAAGGTGAACTTCTCTCACGCAGTGTCATTACCGAACATGTCTGGGACATGGATTTTAATTGCGATACGAATGTCGTGGATGTAATGATTCGGCGAATTCGCAATAAAGTTGATGCACCATTCAAGCAAAAATTAATTCACACCTTGCGAGGGGTTGGTTATGTTATGGAAGAACGCTAAGCATAAAACGTTCAAAAAGTGGTCCATTGCTAACCAATTAACTTTTCTTTACACAACGGCAACATTAGTGATCTTAGCCATTATTGCCATTATCGCATATTGGGTAATCCAAAAAGTCATCATTACCGCAGAAACACAATTCATACTCGATGAGGTGCATATCTTTCAAAATGTATTGCGCGATTATCCGCATAACTTAGCGATGTTGCATAGTGAAATTAATGCTGTGCCTGCCAGTCGTAAAGATGCTGCCTATCATTATTTTGTACGATTAATCGATCAAAATGGTCGATTATTAGCTGAAACACCCGGCACACGGCAAGCTGCCAAAGATCCAATATTTCCAAAACTAAATTTACAATATTGGCAACAAAATTTCATTTTTTGGCAAACACCTAATGACAATCATTTTATCTCCATTACGGCACCGATCCAATTTGATCAGAACGGTAACCCAGAAATCATCATGCAAATGATGTTAGATGTAAGTTACTCCGAAGAAATTGTACAATTATATTATTTTTGGGCATTCATCATTCTCACCGCCTTGGCCTGTATTGTGATACTTATTGGCAAATTTATTGCGCACAAAGGCTTAAGCAGCCTTTACGATTTAATCGATCACACCAAACAAATCAATATTGAACGCTTAGCCGAACGGATTGAAACCAATTTTTGGCCAAAAGAACTCAAACCTGTGGGCGAATCGTTTAACACCATGTTGACACGCATTGAAACAGCATTCAAACGCATTACCGAGAGCACGACTGAAATTGCGCATGAATTACGTTCACCTATTAATAATCTCATGTTAGCCACAGAAGTTACACTTGCACGGTCACGGGAAAGTGAAGAATACAAACAAGTATTAACTTCAAATTTTGAAGAATACCAACGTCTCGCCCACATCATAGACAATATTCTCTTTTTAGCCCGTGCACACAATCAACTCATTCAATTAAAACGCAACGAAATCGAATTGAATCCATTTATTAAATCTATTTGCGATTTTTATGAAATTTCCGCCATAGAGAAAGGCATTCGTCTAAGCTATCAAGCCAGTGGTCAATTGTTTGCAGATGCTGTTCTTTTACGTCGAGCCATAAGCAATCTGATCAATAACGCGATTAATCACACAATGAGCGATGGTATGATACAGGTGTTCGCTGAATCGCAACAAAATAGGATCAAATTAAGCGTGCATGACACTGGCATAGGGATAGACAAACAACATTTACGTTGGATTTTTGATCGCTATTATCAAGCCAATGAATCAAAAACAACACAGTCCAAAGGATTAGGCATCGGTCTATCCATCGTCAAATCAATTGTCGAATTACATCGTGGCCAAATTGTTGTGCACAGCGAGCCGAGTGTTGGCACAACGGTGGAATTATATTTGCCACAATAAATTTTTAATTTAATAAATCCATTTTCAAAAAAATCTTGTGTGTTCAGGGGTTTGATCATTACGCACTGTATTATTGATGTGAAGCTCTTGGCGTTTTTGTTGTTCTCTTGGATGGATATGTGCGGCTCTACCTAAACAATGAACCACGTATGGTGAAATAATGCCACCCCGATTTTCCATACTTTCCGCTACTAAGTTTGGTGTAGACACGGCTGACACAGTCGCGCCAAAAAACATACCACCAATAACACCCGAAATTGTCCCACCCAGCTCCCCCACACTCTCCCATCCATTATAATCTTTTCGCTGATCGGTACCCTTAAAGTAATCATACAGACCAGAGCGAGCGTAATAATAAGTAGAATCAATACCGCTCCCCATATAACCCAAAATACTTCGACCTGCTTCTGCGCCTCCTTGAGCACAATAAGACGTTATTTTACTGGATACTTCTAATGTATCTGTGATGCTAAAACGTAAAGTCATAAAAGCATAAAGTGCACGGGTGGGTTCCATTTCCACCAATCCAGCAATTTTCATCACTTGCTCAAACTGTTCTGTATCGCGCACAATTAAGTGCTCTATACCACCAATTTTTAGCAATCCCAAAGCTAAGCTGCTACAGTTATGCGATTCATTTTTGTAAAACTTAGTTGCATGAAAACCAAATAGCTGCCATTTATATTTAGATTGATCATACCTACCATTAGACGCCGTATTGTCTTGTATTTGCATTTTGCAAAATTGTTCGTAAGCTTGATTGATGTGGTTAACATTTAGAGTATAAAAATCTATTTCTACTGGTGGGTTAGGCGAATTAGCCATTTCGTAATCATAATGTAACAATTTTCCCTGCTGACTGCCTCTCACCATTTGCTCAACGAGCAATGCGCCGCCTGTTTCTTTTATGTAATGGGGATAAAAACTCATATGATATCCTTGGCCATCCCGTCCACCGCTGTATGTCCGCAAAGCAGAATGCCCGGTATAACCATTACGCGCATTTGCTGGCCAATTATATAATGTTACTTTTTGATTCGTTAATTCAGGTGATTGATCCATGATGTACTCCTTCATGTTTAATTTATTTCCATACGTTTGCCAATAAATAACGACAAAAATAGCGAAGATCAAATATAACAAAATGAACATGGACAAAAAATGATTGATTCATGACAAAATTGTCATTTTAACATCCCCTTCGCAAGCGAAGGGGATGTTATATTTGCCACAATTATATTTGGATATCAACCCTTACTTGGGCCACGATTCACCTGTGTTGTTCCATTCAGTTGCAATAGATGCTGCAAAATTTGCTGACTGGTAAACCCTTCTTGACGTAAAAATGAATCATAATGATGACCATCATACAATACGAATATGGGTTCTCCGTGGAAACGCTCTAACACTTCTTGGTTTTGCAACCGACCATCTGTGCCAATGATGACAATAGGTTGATTAAATACACGCATCAACACCTCAATATCAATATGCGCAGCCCATTCTTTCCCATTTCGAATATCATTTATGTAGTCTGCGGATGTTTGGCCTTTTGCTAATTCTAAATACACAGTACATTCAGTACTGTTTCGTTGAATATAATCAGCAACTCGAGCACGTAATGTTTGAACATCTTGCCCTAAATACAAACTGGCAGCATAGTAAAGACAGTGGCCATCGCCTGGAACGTTTTGATAGATAAGACCAGGAATGTTCGGTTGTATCGATTGCTTGGTTTCATTATGAATGGAATGGCCAAGCATTGGCGATGCAACAGCTGAAGCTTTACTCGCTGCTACTACAGATGCAATTTCTCCTGTTGCAGCATGAGCTGGTGCAGGTGGCATCACAGGCAACGCTGTTGATGGTATGGCCGGTAATTGGCTCCTGGTTTCAGTTTTTTTCTCTGTTTTCATGACCTGACTTAGATTCGGTGACAAGCGTGACATTAATCCATCGGCAGAGGCAAACAAATCAAAACTGAATGAATGATTGTGCGACAATAATTGTTCATGTGAGCGACCGTTTTGCTTATATTCAAAATGGTCACGACGCCACTTATTAATCGTTTCGCGTAAATTATGATTGCGCACCCAATCATGTTTTTTTACAGGTTCTGCGCAACATGGGCAATTTACGCTTCCATCATCATTTCCCGTAAAACGAGCTAACAATGATGCTCGCTCAAAGGTATGGCCACAACGCGTATTTACTGGATCATTCATAAGCCTGCCGTTTAATGCACAGACAAATTCTTCAGGTGGTTGAGCATCTTGTGTTTTTGCTGCTGCATCTTCACTTAACACATGATACAAATCTAGGAATTGACGAACCAAAGGCGAATCAAATTCCAGTTGCTGCGCAATTAGTTCAATTTGCTTGTAAAGTTCAATATTCTGTTCAAGCTGTTCTTCTGCTGCCTCAAGCTTCTCTTGCAATGCCAGCAATTCTTGTTGTCGATCAGATTGTAAATGCTGCAATAGTGCTCGACTGGCTTCGATATCTTTGATTATTTCGCGACGGCTTTTTTCTTCATGTTCATTTGCTCGAATTAATTTTTCACGACGACTTTCTGCATCAGTTTTACTTTTTTGCCATACGGACAATGTAGCAACATCATTCTCTTTTTGCTTATTAAGCAATGGTATTTGTTCTTGAATAGCAGCAATACGTGCCGCGATATCCGGCTTGGAACGTTTCGCCACACTTATGGACACTTTAGCATAACCGTCTTCATAGTAGCCGGTTTGATAAAAACAAGAATATGTACCATGCTTTGGATTAGACTTAATTTTTGAAAAGCTACCAAGCTTATTTTTGCCTTTTTCGTTATCTAGGCTTACATTAACAAACGGTAACTCGTCATATGAAAATGTTTTTTCCGAATAACCAAAAATGCCCAGCGCATGTCTTGGTTCATCAAGTTTATCCTTCCAATACACTATGGGTTCAGCCGTATCAAGCTCTTTTAATTCATCGTTTAATTCAGCTATCCGATGCTCTAGCTCCGCAATAGACAATTCAGTCTGCTCAATGGTAACATCTGCATCAGCAATTTCTTTATCTACGGATGATAAATCAACTTGTTTGCCCGTGCGCAAGGCTTCGACCTGCTGATCGTAATTCAACACGGTTGTATCTAATCGTTCAATTTCCTCTTCTATATCATCAATCGCCTTAGGTAAATCAGCACACGTACCCATAATTTTGCAGCCTTGGGCCATGATATTAAATAGATAACGATCAAATTTGACGCGTGCATCATCATATCGACTAAAATCAAAAGCTTCTTTAGGCATTGGCTTACAGCGGTTCAATTGCTCCATAATTTTTTTTCTACTTTCTCCTTTATCAAACACATCAGCAACAACAATTCGATCTTGACACTGTAACATCAATTCAAGGATTTCAATTTGTTTGCTATATTTTATGAGCTTTTCTTTTTCTTCAGAGGACTTATCAGAGTTCCATAAGTCGGCAATATTACCGGCCATGCGCGCAAATTTATTTTTATAACTGTTCAGATTTTCTTCGGCTATTTTCTTTGTTTGATTAATTATTTTAATGATGCCCTCTTTTGTGGCTTTAGCATTTTTATTAAAAACAAAAACAATCGACTCTTTTACCTCTTTATGGTTGACAAATAGTTTGCTCAACAAAAGACTCAATTCACTTAAGCCCTCGCCGCGACGCAATGATGCAACATCAATGACGATTGCTACTGAGGAAATTTCACTTGCTGCACGAATTGCAAGTTGCGTATTCATAGATACGGCGATCTTCCTTTCTTCTGTGCCAGTATCAAAGAATCCAGGACAATCAGCAAAAGTAGCACTGTTGTTTTTTGCTCCATAGACGCCTGGGAATAAAGTACACGACGCGACATCATGGCCAACGCATGCTGGTGCTCCCGCTTCAGGTATAGCAATAATGTTGCCTAAGTCATCCTGCAGTTCGGTCATTTTATAGCCAAGCATATAATTGACTAAGGTACTTTTACCACTGCCCGTTATTCCGATAAATTGATGTATTTTTTTCCCAACCGCCTTTTGAATTTCAGGTAATGATTCTTTAAAATAAGCTGTCAATTCATCGAAATTCAAAGCCGCAGTCGCTGTGATTGCAATATTCTCGTGTGTAATCTGCGGATCATTATTTCCAACCACAAAAAAATCATCTTCGTGTGGATATTTAGACTCATTTGCTTTTTTCATAAAATATACTCCTTAGGTTAATTAAAAATAAAACAAGATACCGAAATCCATTTAACCTAAAGAGTGCTGAACAAAACGTGACCGTTACATTATATGTTTGTCACATTGCTAGATGCATACTGTCACTGGCAGGCGAAAAATTTGTGTGGACGATCGTTGTCAAAATTATGTAATTGCTCCGTCGGCACACGTTGGTATGCATCAAGATAATCATTAATATGATCAAATACCGATTCCAGAAATTGCATAACAGCAGCATTTCCTTGCTGCGCGGCCAGCTGGTAGGCTGACTTGCCGCTTGTGGTTACTGCATATAAATTACATCCTCGACGAAATAACAATTTTACTATATCGAGACGATTAAAATAGGAGGCATAATGTAATGGAGTTAGTTTCTTTTCTTTTATGGTATCATCCCAACCAGTAGGCATTTCAATTGCGCTACCATAATCAAGCAAAATATTTGTCGCTTCCACGGAACCAGAATATCGTATTATTAAATGCAACGCTGTGCTTCGCTTGCATGTCTTTGTACGGCATAATTCATTTACTTTCATTTTTTGTGCATCCAGCAGATATTTTATTAGATGAAGATTGGGTTGATGATGCATGCACGCCAAATGCAATAGTGTGCATTTTCCGCCAGCGTAAAAATTGACACCAATGCTTTGTCTTTCAACAAAATATTGCACAATGTGCAATTGATTGTTTTTACCCGCTTCGTGCAGCGGGTAATTATCATAAGTGTTCCGGCTGAATGGTTTTGCGCCTAAGCGCAATAATAATTTTACCACATCGAGAAAACCAAGCTTCGCTGCTAAATGTAAAGGCCGATTACTGTCTGAATTCACTGCACCTTCTTCTAGAATTTCAAGATTGAGATTAACTTGTCGTTGCTTTAGATACATGATGCCGGTCAAGTTATTCTCTCTTGTATATCTGAAGAGTTCTGTGGTGATATCGCAGGTCGAAATGATATTTCTGTGCGCCATAATATATGCAATACAACATAATTCGCTTTGCATCATCTGTGTAAACAAACAATCATTCTGGGTATCATTATCGGTTGTCCGAATCAATTGTCCTTGGTCATGATTCGCAACCACGCAGTTACCCACCGTTTGCAAAGGTAATGCACGATAATTATTTTGTAATAATGAATTTTGATATGGCCTTAAAGCATCGCCTTTACCATATAGCTTGTTGATGCGTTCGATGCTGCGCGGTAAAAACGTCGACCATGCAAGATTACGTATGTAATCTAATATACAATTTTCTTGCGACTGAAAATGTTGCTTGGGTATTATTCCGACAATATAGGGCTTGCACTGCTGCGCATTGATGTCATGTACTTCCGAATCTGCGCCACGATTATCAATTCGTATGCTTATTAAATCATTTGTGTTATGAAAGTTTACGTATATGGCATGCGTGTCATAGCCGGTTGCATAGCCATATTCAAAATCTTTGGCTAAGGCTGCAATTTTACCGGTCACATTCAAAACATGAGCCGTCAATAATTGACTGCGTGTACTGGCACGCATTTCGGTAAAAAATATTTGCTTCAAATCACGATAGGCTCTTAATAATTCTATGTTGTACAATAACTCGTTTTTAATTTTTCCAATAAGATCCTTCGGCACCGTATCAACTTTTTCTTGTCGTAATAGCTCAATATAGGTTTTAAATAGACTAAAAATGCGATGTGGCAAAAAATCATCTGGAAACCAGCCTTCGAGATCTTCGTGTTTTGCTGTCAGTGCGTCGCCTGCTGCCATATCGCT
>CAYSGV010000030.1:0-14506 GCA_964430685.1 uncultured Gammaproteobacteria bacterium | reverse complement strand
TGATGCTCTAATTCTACAAACAATTTAACGAGCTCTCTGTGGGTAATACAAGGTCTAACGGCATCGTGTACGAGCACCCAATCATTTGGTTGTGCGATCGATGATAATTGCGTTAAACCATTAAGTACCGATAAATAGCGAATTTCGCCGCCAATAACGGTTTCTATTTTTTCATGATTTTTATAATTTGATTTGGGCCATATCGGATCATCTTTAGCGACAACAACCACAATTTTTTTGATTAGTGGGTGGCTAATAAAGGGTTCGAGTGTATAGTCAAGAATGCTGCAGTTGCCTAACTTAATATATTGTTTTGGTGTGCTACCGCCAAAACGTTGTCCACTGCCAGCGGCAGGAATGATACAGTAATAATTATTGCTCGACATAACGGTAAAATACTTCGTCTTGTTTAATCATGCCTAATTCATTTCGTGCATGTTCTTCTACACTGTCATGGCCACTTTTTAAATCATTAATTTCTATGTTTAGCGCGTCATTACGTTTTTTAAGCACATTGTTTTGACTGAGTTGGTGATCAAGTTTTTCTTGTAAGCGGATTGTGGCTAAAATGCCACTCGGATCAAACCAAAGGTTATATTGCAGCATACAGAATAATAAAACGAGTACGCCAATAAATAGTTTCATACGGCATTAACCAATTTATTAAATGCATCAAATCCTGCATAACGTGTGTTTTGTCCTAATTTTTCTTCAATTCGCAGAAGTTGATTATATTTTGCTAAACGATCGGTACGGCTGAGCGAACCCGTTTTAATTTGTAGTGCATTACAAGCTACTGCTAAATCTGCAATTAATGTGTCTTCTGTTTCGCCGGAACGATGTGAAATCACTGTACCATAATTGGCTGACTGTGCCAGCTTGATTGCAGCGAGGGTTTCACTTAATGTACCAATTTGATTAGGTTTAATGAGTATAGCATTGGCAACGTTTTCTTCGATTCCTCTTTCTAATAAGGCTACATTGGTAACGAATAAATCGTCACCTACGAGTTGAATACGATCACCTAAAATCTGGGTGAGTTGTTGCCAGCCTTGCCAATCATTTTCACTCAAGCCATCTTCAATGCTGATAATGGGAAATTGATTAACTAAATTGGTCAAATAGTCTACCATTTGTATCGAAGAGAATTTTTTATTTTCGCTCTTTAAGTGGTATTCACCATTGCGGTAAAATTCAGAGCTTGCACTGTCTAAGCCTAAATAAACATCACTACCAGGACGTAAACCTGCCGCAACGATTGCTTCAAGTATCAATTCAATGGCTTCCACGTGTGAACGTAGCAGCGGAGCAAAACCACCTTCATCACCAACAGATGTTGCTAAATGTTTTGCTTGCAGTATTTTTTTTAAGTTTTGAAAAACTTCGACGCCGAAGCGAACGCTTTCACTAAATGTGGCAGCACCAACAGGGATGATCATAAACTCTTGAATGTCGAGGCCATTGTCGGCATGTGCACCACCATTAATAATATTCATCATTGGCACGGGCAAGTATTGTTCTGTATTTGGTGTAATAAATTCAAATAATGCTTGTTTATTTTCGCGTGCTATGGCTTTAGTCAGTGCCAGAGAAACGGCTAATATTGCATTGGCACCCAGACGTGCTTTATTAATGGTACCATCTAACTCAATTAACATTTTATCAAAATCTGCAGTAAAATGTTTAATATGCGCAACTGATTGGCCAATTAATTTTTGACGAATTTCTTGATTGATGTTTGCGACCGCTTTTAAAACACCGCGACCCAAATAACGTGTACGATCGTGATCACGTAACTCTAACGCTTCATGTGTGCCCGTCGATGCACCCGATGGCACTGATGCTCGTCCAATATTACCTGAGGACAACGTTACTTCAGCTTCCACAGTTGGAAACCCACGTGAATCTAATATTTCACGGCCAATAATATTTTTAATCGTAGTCATGGTGTTAACTTAAAAATAAATTTTTCTTAGTGATTTCATCTATTGCAACCAATTGCGTCAATAATTCACGCATATTTTTTAATGGCCATGCGTTAGGGCCATCGCTTAAAGCTTTGTCAGGGTTAGGATGTGTTTCAATGAAAATGGCTGCAACACCTACGGCAACTGCAGCTTTAGCTAAAGCAGGTACAAATTCACGTTGACCGCTTGAAGCATTACCTAAACCACCAGGTAACTGCACGGAATGGGTGGCATCAAACACAACCGGCGCATTGGTTTGGCGCATGAGGACTAGTGATCGCATATCAGCTACTAAATTATGATAGCCAAATGACACACCACGTTCACACACCAAAATATTAGGATTGCCTACGGCATGTGCTTTTGCAACTACATTGATCATATCTTCTGGTGCTAAGAATTGCCCTTTTTTGATATTAACCGGTAATCCACATTTCGCAACGTTTTGAATGAAATTGGTTTGCCTACATAAAAAGGCTGGTGTTTGCAACATATCGACTACTGCCGCTACTTCAAGCAGTGGTGTATCTTCATGCACATCGGTGACTACCGGAACTTTAATGTTATCTTTTACTTTTTGTAATATTTGCAAACCTTTTTCGATGCCTAAACCACGAAAACTTTGATGGGAAGTACGATTTGCTTTATCGAATGAGGCCTTAAAAATAAATGGAATATTTAACGCTTGCGTCATTTCTTGTAATTCAGCTGCAGTATCCAATACTAAACTTTCTGATTCAATGACACAGGGGCCAGCAATAAGTAAAAACGGTGAATTTAAACCAACTTCATAACCACAGATGCTCATTTTTTTGCTCCTTGAATATATCTAATAAACAAGGGATGACCTTCGCGTGGTGTAGAAGTAAATTCAGGGTGAAATTGGCATCCCAAAAACCAAGGATGATTAGGTAATTCTATAATTTCAACTAAATCATCAGCAACGGATCGGCCAGAAACCACTAACCCGGCCCCTTGCAATTGTTCGATTAATTGATTATTAACTTCATAACGGTGGCGGTGGCGCTCGTTGATAAACTCATGTTGATAACAATGAAAAGCAAGCGAGTCATGCTGTAAGCGACATTTTTGTGCGCCCAAACGCATGGTGCCGCCTTTGTGTGAATGTTCATGGCGTTTTTCTACTTGGCCACTTTCATCTCTCCATTCACTTACCAATGCAATGACCGGATTTGGTGTTTGTGGATCAAACTCGGTGCTATTGGCATGTATTAAACCAACAACATTGCGTGCAAATTCGATAACAGCAATTTGCATACCCAAACAAATGCCTAAATAAGGTACTTTATTTTCACGTGCATATTGCGCCGCTAAAATTTTACCATTAATGCCACGACTACCAAAGCCGCCAGGAACTAAAATTGCATGTGCATTTAGTAATAATTTAGTACCTTCGCGTTCTAATTCTTCTGCATCAACATAATTAATATTTATTTTTGTTCTGGTTTTAATACCCGCATGCATTAAAGCTTCAGTGAGTGATTTATAACAATCACTTAAACCCGCATATTTTCCAACCATTGCCACGGTAATTTCATCGGTTGGATGTAATTGCGCATCCATAACATCTGACCATGCGCTTAAATTTGCTGGTTCTGTTTTGATCGCTAATTTTTCAACAACTAGATTATCTAATTGTTGGTTATGTAATTCCTGGGGAACAAAATAAACGGAACTTACATCGGGCAGTGAAATAACACCGCGTGCTTCGACGTTGGTAAATAATGCAATTTTAGCGCGCTCTTGTTCGGGTAGAGGTGCTTCTGAGCGACAAATAATAATGTCAGGTTGTATACCAATTGAACGTAATTCTTTAACGGAATGCTGGGTAGGTTTAGTTTTAATTTCACCAGCTGTAGAAATATATGGTACCAAAGTAAGATGAATGAACACTGTATTTTGGCTACCCATTTCCATTCGAAGTTGACGAATGGTTTCTAAAAAAGGTAATGATTCAATATCGCCGACTGTACCACCGATCTCAATGAGCGCGACATCTGCACCTGCAGCGCCTAAGGTAATAAGATGTTTAATTTCATCAGTAATATGCGGGATGACTTGTACAGTACCACCTAAATAATCACCGCGTCGTTCTTTATTGATGACATTGGCGTATACTCTGCCCGTGGTGAAATTATTTTTCTTGGTCATTTTTGTGTGTACAAAGCGCTCGTAATGTCCAAGATCAAGATCAGTTTCAGCGCCATCTTCAGTAACGAATACTTCACCGTGTTGATAGGGATTCATGGTGCCTGGGTCAACGTTTATATAGGGATCTAATTTGACGAAGGTGACTTTGAGACCACGCGCTTCAAGTAATGCGCCTAAGGAAGCGGAAGCAACACCTTTGCCTAAAGATGAAACAACGCCGCCGGTGACAAATATATATTTAGTAGTCATATCGTTAAGTTATCAGTTTAAAAATAAGTAGCAAGCTTTATGCCTGTCATTGCGAGGGCGTTCTACTAAAGAACTAGAATTACACAAGAATCTTTGTCGCCCGTGGCAATTTCCAACTACGAAGAACTTTCGCAATGACAGAATCTAGTATCTGACAAGTAATGTGTTTACTCCGCAGTTTCTACTGCTGCTTTACCTTCGCGTTCTGGCAATATTGCGCTTAGTTCTAATACGCTCCGTTCAGAATTTCGTTCTAAGCCGACTTTTACTTGTTCTTTATCGACATCAATATATTTTGCGATCACATTAATAAGCTCTTTTTGCAACTCAGGTAAAAAATCAATTTGTTTATCTGATTTACCGCGTTCATGTGAAACAATTATTTTTAAACGTTCTTTAGCAAGTGAAGCAGAGCTTGGTTTTTTAAAAGGGAATAAAGTTACTACTATTTCTTTCCAGATACTAATAAAACTCATGCCACTTCTCCTTCACGATTTTTGAAGAGACGTTGTAATATTCCTTGTTTTTTTGCATGAATAAAGCGCAATGGCACATCTTCTCCCAAGAAACGCGAAACGGCATCCGTATAAGCTTTACCGGCATCACTTTCTGTATCCATAATGACAGGTACACCTGAATTTGAGGCTTTCAGTACGGCTTGTGATTCAGGAATAACGCCTAACAAATTTAAGGAAAGTATTTCTAGTACATCTTCTAGACTTAACATTTCACCTTTGCTGACCCGAGTGGGCGAGTAACGTGTGAGTAATAAATATTCTTTAATCGGTTCTAAGCTTTGTTCAGCACGACGAGATTTACTCGAAATGATGCCTAAGATACGATCAGAATCGCGCACAGAAGATATTTCAGGGTTCGTAACGACAATGGCTTTATCCGCAAAATAAAATGCCATGGTAGCGCCATGTTCAATACCTGCGGGTGAATCACAAATGATATAGCTGAATTCTTTGGCCAGCTCGTTTAATATTTCTTCAACACCAGCTTGGGTTAAAGCGTCTTTATCACGTGTTTGTGAGGCGGCAAGTACGTAAAGGTTTTCAACACGTTTGTCTTTGATTAATGCTTGGTTTAACGTAGCATCTTTGTTGATAACGTTTACAAAATCATAAACAACGCGCCTCTCACAGCCCATGACGAGATCAAGATTACGCAAGCCCACGTCAAAGTCGATTACAACTGTTTTATGGCCCCGTAATGCCAGCCCGGTAGCAAAAGCAGCGCTGGTAGTGGTCTTCCCTACCCCACCTTTACCCGAAGTTATTGCAATGATTTCAGCCAATTTTATCCCCATCCCTTTTTATGTTCAGAATAGGCGAATACTACTGAAATTTTATGGATTGTGGAAGAGGATGATTACAAATTTAATTGCCCAAGGTGTAGTTGTTGATTTTCCAGATAGAGGTATATATTGTTACGCGCCAACTGGTCAAAGTCATCATGCATCCAATATTTACCGGCAATTGAGACTAGTTCGGCATCTAGGTGTTGGCAATAGATACGGGCTGATTGGTCGCCACAAACCCCTGCCATGGCACGGCCCAGTAGACGCCCATAAATGTGTATATTGCCATCAGCGAGTACTTCTGCCCCTGCCCCAACGCTAGCCTGAATGATTAAATCCCTACCTTCAGCAAATATTTGTTGACCGGAACGAACAGGCTGCGTAATGAGCATTGCTGGCATTGTTTTTACTGGGATAGGCTCTGGCGCTTTAAATTTACTTGCTTCGGATGGTTGGCTAATGCTTTCTGGGGTAGGTTCGGATGTATCTGAATTATTTTTTGACGGGGAAAAAATGGCAAAACCGGCGTCTATAGCTGCTTTTTCATCTTGGCTGGTTAAACCACGTATGCCCACAGGGATTAGTTGTAATTGTTTTAATTTTTCTGCCAATGTTAAAAAATCGAGAGGGTTTTGGTTTACTTTTTGAACATCGATAACAAGTGGAGCGCGTTGGAAAAACTTTGGTGATTGTTGCACGAAATCGCGCAGCTGTGCACTTAACCTTTCAATATCAGTGGTCAATAGGTGTAATACGTGCAGACTAAATAAACTGCCTTTTAATTGGAAGCTAACCGTTTGTTCGGATTGGGGTGGGTTTTTGGTCATCAATTTATCCCGTTAATTACTGAGAAAACCAACGAGTGGAGCATAGGCATCTTTTGATTGACCGTCAAGCAACGTGTCATGCTACGAAACGGGTGCTTTGGCCTATTATTAAGTATCCCTCTTCGTAGCATGGAAATGAAAAGAATAATTGATTAATTTGTGCCGGGGCCTGGTGCACCCTTACGTGGGGGAGAAATTAAGTTTGGGTCAGATGGCGGATCCGCTTTGGCACGTGGCGAAACAACGCCAGCAAGAAAAGCGCCAAGTCCTTTGCCACTGGCTCGTTTAGCTACTTTTGCTTCATCTTCTGGGTCTTTCCTTGCACCTGCAACATCATCTGTAAGCGCAATGGATTTTGGTCTTGCTTGTGGCGGACTTTGGAATACTGTAGCGGATATGCCTATTCCATAACTCGAGGCACGCCCACGCGGACTCATGGTTCGTTTTTCACGTGGGCTTAGCAAATTCTCTTCGCTATTAAATAACTGCGCTTCTAAAGTTTTAAAGAGCAACTTTTCATCATCGCTCAAAGGATAAATATCTGGCATGTGAACGAGTTGTCGGCGTAATTCATCAACATAACCTACTTGGTAAGGCGGTTTCAGTGGAGGAAAAAGTTTCTGATTTTTTGCATTAAAAATTTCTAGTAATTTTTCTGCAAGTGCTTTACTTACTTCTTTTTGTGATTCGTTGGCTGCAGCGCTTGGTGTTAATTTTTTTTCTTGCAACAGACGATCATCAAGATTGCCGATTGTAACTAATAAATGGTTTATTGCCATTAGATGTGCAGCATCATATTTTAGTTTTACTTTTGAAAATTGTTCATAGATATCGACAAAAAAAGACCAAAAATATAATTCTTGCACGCGTTTTGGCGGTATCACGCTTGCATCGAATTTTATCGGTCTATATTTACTCGGGAATATATATGCTCTTTGCTCAGTACTAACATCTTGGCAAAATTGTAGATAATTATGTTTTTGTGCGGGGTCGGTAAGGAATTTTTTAAATTCGTCAGGAAATTGTTCAAATGCTTCGCGCTTACCTAAATCACCTGTAAGCAAAAAGCCTAATACTTTTGTTAAGTGTTTAGCGATAATAGGTAATGCAACTGATGGTTCACTATAGCTTATTTTTTTTATAATCACATCACCGATGAAGCTTATCGAAATCGTACCTAAAATAATATCAACTAATTTTTCATTACTAAGTGTTTTATCTTGTTGTAGGGCAATTGCTATTTCATGAAAAAGGCCGAGTATACGTCTAGCTTTATTGACTAAATAATCACTGATTGTTTCGTTTATTTGCGTTAAAGTAACAACCGTTTGTTTGATGCATTTTTCACTCATTTCCGTTTTATGTTTTGCCTGATCATCAGCAATCACTTTTACAAAATGATGACAGGGCGGTGTAAGTAAATTAGCTAATTCTATTTTGGCTGATTCACAAAAATATTCGAGCATGACAATGATTATAGTTCTATTACGTTGTATTTTACTAATATGATGTTCATCTTCTTTGGGTAATGCTGCAGCAACATGTAAAATGATTTTGTATAAATGAAAAATTTGTGTGTCTTGTAACCTGCTTGCTAGTATTTTGAATACATTATCTGGCTCGCTACAAAAGAGCAGAATCGCTGCTAAATCATAATCAGTATCAATGTTGGGCAAACGTGCTACAGCTCGACTATTTGGTGAAGGCATGCGTTGTGCACTCATGGCCTGTGTTGCTGCTGGCGATTCTTCAAAAACTTTTTGTATATGTAGACTTAACAAAGCATTAAGTTCTTGTTCACTACATTGCTTGTCTAATAATTGTGCATAAGCCTTTGCTTGCCCTGTGGTCATACCATTTGCTTTGTATGTAACTGCATGAATTGCTGCAGCTGAATTTGGTGCTGGAAGACGTGCTGGCCAGGCGGCAACTGTATCCCGGTTATCTTGGGCCAAAGGCAGCTTTATTGCGCGAGGGGGACGCACTGGTGGTGTTTCGCGTTCAGTTGCTTTTGTAGAGTGAGCAGACATGCGTGGTGGCGACATTGAAGCTACCATTGTTTCTGAATGGGCTATGGTAAGTGGGGCACTTGCTGGCGGCAAATCCGTTACAGCGGAAGTTGGGCGTACAGCATCTGGCTGTTTCCCCGATAAGTCATTAGGAGCGGCAGATTTTGCAGAAGGTACAGGTATAGGTTGGCTAGCAGCTGGCTTATGCATGTTAATATTAATCCTGGGTAATTTATTATGAATTAAAAATAATGCATATGCTAATATAACCATGATTATTTTGCAAAAGATACGCGCGAATGAGGGTTGCTTAAGGAATTTAGTTAGAGAAATTTTCTTTTGTTGTGTGGACACGGGGCTTCAGGCAATAAAATGTTTCCGCGGACTAAGGAGCTTTCGCTTCTAAGTCTAGGGTACGAAGAATGAGATAAAATGAATGCATATTTTTTCATGGAGCTATATAGCTGAATAGCAATCTTTACCTATCGATATAAGAACTGGATGTTTAGTGCTGTTGATGTGATTGATCATGTAGCCAATGCGTATCAATACCCAATTCGTGCTCCAGCAAATCCATCTCATTTTTATTGGGTAGTTGATAACCATTTAGCCAAAATCGTGCCCTTTCTGGTGAAATATGTAACATTTTAGCGAGTATGTGGATACGTTCTCGAAAATCAGCTGGCATTTCCAGATCATCAAGTTTAGCATTCAGCTTCTCGGCAAAAAGCTTAGAGTTACGTAGTGTGGTCATGGAAGCTCCTCCTCACAAATTTGGCTTCACTTTATTGACTTTCTTCCTGACCAAAGGTTCCTTGACTGCTCAAAATATATTTACTTTGTTTAAATCTTAGTTGATTTTATGAGAAAAGTTAGGGATTGCGCCTGCATTTATTTTGATTTCTCGCCAAGAAAGCCAGCCTGAACGTATGACTTGTGGCGCTATGAGGCGGCAAGTTGCTTTAAGTTGTTGTACTGCTACGGCAAAAGTTGTTTGCACAAATAGATGCTGATTTGCCTCTATATGTTGGCTATAAAAAGTGAGACTATAAAAGCGTACCCCAGAAAAGCGTTGTCCTTGTTTTATGATTTGTGCACAGGAATTTTCATTCAGTTGTTCTATCAAATACACATATTTAATCGAAAGTTTTTGACCACCACAACCTTTAGTGTATTGATTTTGCCAGTGTGTTGTTAAATATGCTGCTCTGACATGCTCTGGGATGTTTTCAACCAGGCATGAATAAAAATTTGGTGCTAGTCCGGAAACATTTGTTGCTTGGATTTCATTGTCTAAATGTTGTAACGCCAACATACTGTTCTGATAAAATTGCAAATTGAATTGCATGTTACGCGATTCTATGGTGTTTAATAATGTGCCTTCATATAAAAACAATATTAGCATGGCGATAGCGGCTAAGAAAACGATTACACTTAATAAAACAATACCTTTTTGTTGTGGCATATTAAAAATTTTTGTAGGTTGCAATAAAGACGTATTTTTTCGGATGCATATTTAACTTATTATTGCCATAGGGTGCACTTATTAAAAATTCGGCTTGAACTTTGCCTAAGGAATGAGTGATCCGCATTCGATCAATACCTTCTAATAATTCTTCTGCGACAAAGTTATTTGAGTTTTTGATTAATCGATATAATGCAAAGATAGGTTGCCCTACCCTATTTTTTCGTTTTGTTTCAGCAATAAAAAAAAGTTCTGTGATGAATCCCCCAATCTGTATATTGTGTTGATAGGAATATTGTGGTGGTTGTTTGAACGTTATCAGCTGGGCATATTTATTATTTCGTATGGTTTCAATTGATATAACTTCGGCATGCTGACAATCGTTAATGATTAATTTTTCACTGGTCGAAAGTATGGGTGGTTGCAATACTACGGTTATTTGATTGGCTTGAATTTGTTGTGTTTCTATTGATAGAGGCCCCATATATTGAATCATAAGTAAATCTGAGTTGTTAGCGATGGGGTAATCGTAAGCTTGATTGAGTAATTTAAGTATTTGCGCCCGGTCATGAACGATTGTGATGCCAGTAAATTTAGCATTCGCTTCTATAGTTAATGGTAACTGTAGACAACCCATATATCCTGCTTGTGCTATTTTATTTTTAAACCAAGTATGTAATAAACGAATATTTTGTTGCTGATGAATCATTGCACTGTAATCTGTGAAAAAGTTCTTAATGTTTTGATAAAATATAATGATTAAACTACTCAAGCATAAACCAATAAAATTAGCGAGCAGTAACTCACTAAGACTAAATCCGCATTGCCTGTTCATTTTCTTTTGCAATTTCCATGGCAATTGTTTGCGCAGATTCATTGAGCGCGTGGCTGATTTGTATCAGTGCCGACATTAAAGTATATGCACAAAAAGTAAATATAAATAATGCAATGAGCACTTCAATTAAACTCGTTCCAGAACAATTTTTATTAATCGTTAGCATGTGTTGATCATAATTTGAAATGTATTATAAAAAAAGAACGCGGGATGAGGGATTAGAGGCAGCTATCGTCCGGGAATGGCGTGGATTGGAGGCGTTGCCTACGCATAAGAGGAGCTAGATGGAGTAGTTGCAGCTTCCAGTAATACGTCAGTTTAACCTTCCGGTTGGGCAATAATATCCGTACCTGCAGGTGGTTTAAATTGAAATAAACTTGGGGCTACAGTTTGATTAATTTTAGTTTGTTCAAAATCAATAATAGTTGTTTGTTCCATATGGTCAATTAACGCCATCCGTATGGGTGTCGTATGAGAAAAACTAAACTGTACTGAGACAACAGGCATATCTGGATCACGCGCTGTTAATGTAAATACATCGTTGCCATTTTCATTTTTTAAAGAAGCAATTTTAAATTGCCGTAGGACGACTTTAGGATCACCACTGAGTAATTCTGCCGGTGCACTTGCAACATTTTGTTTTTGCGGTGAAACGCTCACTTGCGCTAAATCTGTATCGTATACCCAAAGTTTTTTACCATCGGCGACGATGAGTTGTGGCGTTGGTGTTAAAGTTTGCCAACGAAAATGTCCTGGTCTATGTGCTGCAAATGTACCATTTGAGGAATAGATTGGATTCTTATTTTTGTCGATCTGCTGTTGCGTGAATTTACCCTGCATTGATTTTATTTGGTCTAATTTTTGTATAAATTCATGCGTGGGATCCAGCGCTGCAAAACATGCTGTCGCAGTAATTAAACAAATTGCAGCAAAAGTTTTCTGTAACATATTTGCCATATATATACCTTTTATGCCTCATCCATTGGTGCGGGAACTAATATTTCGCGATTGCCATTCGATTCCATTGGTCCGACTAATCCAGCTTTTTCCATTGCTTCAACCAATCGTGCTGCACGGTTGTAACCAATTTTTAAACGTCGTTGCACACCAGATATAGAGGCGCGACGCGTTGATAAAACAATTTCAACGGCTTTATCGTAAAACGGATCACTTTCTGGATCTTGTTCCTCATCAAACAACATTGCGCCTGTAGGACTCAATGATAATTCTTGATTTAAAATATCTGGACAATAATCTGGCTCAGCTTGTTCTCTTAATTCATTGGCAACACGGTGTACTTCTTCATCCGAAATATAGGCACCGTGAACACGCACAGGAATTCCACTACCCGGAGCTAAATAAAGTAAGTCACCCTGCCCTAATAATTGTTCCGCACCATGTTGATCAAGAATGGTTCGAGAATCTATTTTAGATGAAACTTGAAAGGCAATACGTGTGGGAATATTGGCTTTAATCAAACCAGTGATGACATCAACAGATGGTCGCTGAGTCGCTAAAATCATGTGTATGCCTGCAGCACGTGCTTTTTGTGCAATGCGGGCAATAAGTTCTTCTACTTTTTTACCAACCACCATCATCATATCAGCGAACTCATCAATAATAACGACGATGTATGGCAATGCGGTTAATTCACTGTCGGCTGGATTTGTTGCTAAAGGATTTTTAATGCTTTCACCCTGTGCTTGCGCTTGGGCTATTTTTTGGTTGTAGCCTTGTAAATTACGTACACCTAATGCAGCCATTAAGCGATAGCGTTTTTCCATTTCGGCAACTGACCATCGCAATGCATTGGCTGCATCTTTCATGTCAGTAACCACTGGACACAATAGATGTGGTATACCTTCGTAAACGGATAATTCCAACATTTTGGGATCAATCATAATTAAACGCACATATTCGGGCGTTGCTTTATACAACAAACTTAAAATCATGGCATTTAACCCCACGGATTTTCCTGAACCCGTAGTGCCCGCAACGAGTAGATGTGGCATTTTGCCCAGATCAACAATAACTGGATGACCAGCAATATCTTTGCCCAGACTAATACTTAATGGTGATCGCATTTGTTGATAAGCAGATGAACTTAATATTTCAGAAAGTTTAACCACTTGCCGATCATTATTGGGGACTTCTAATCCAACAAAAGATTTACCCGGGATCACTTCAACTACGCGCACGCTAGTCACAGATAAGGAGCGCGCTAAATCTTTAGCCAGACTACTTATTTTACTTACTTTTGTTCCCGGAGCCGGTTGTATTTCAAAACGAGTGATTACTGGACCTGGATGTACCGCTACTACTTTTGCTTGCACACCGAAATCATGCAAACGCAGTTCTACTTCGCGTGACATCGCTTCTAAGGTAGCGTGCGTATACGATTTATGTGTTTGTACATTTGGTGGATCTAGCAATGACAACGGTGGGATTTTAGCTTCACCTGGCGTTGTTTTGCTGACTTGATTCGGGTTGCGATATAGTTTGGGTAATTTGAGTGCACTATTCGTTGCTGTCTTGGGTGTTAATTCTGCAGTTTTAAATTCCACCGGGCTATCTGTAATGCTAACTGTATTTTGTATCATTGGTTCCGGTGGTTGGATGATTTCTGCTTCTACAACTTCAGGCTCAACGATTAAAGAAGGTTCAGAGCGTTTGAGCCATTGGCGAGGTAATTTTCGCTTTGCTTCTCGTTCAATTGCTTCTTTTTCAGTGATGACTTCTTCGGCTGTTGTATCAAATGTGTGTTCCAATTGAGGCGCACCAACATTTGAGGATGATTTTTTTAACGAAAACGATTGTACGCCTTTTTTAGTTTGCGTATAAGTTAACCGTGTTAACAGGAGTAATGATCCACCAAGAATATCTAAAAGTTTTAACCAAGAAACGCCACTAAATAAGGTGATGCCGGTTAATAATAAACCGGTTAACAGAAGATTAGCACCAATCGGATTAAGTAGGTTGGTGATCAAATTGGCAATGACAGTACCTAAAATACCACCCGAAGTATAAGGTAAATAAGCATCATTAGGTGGCAATAATATATCGGCTAGCCCACAACCTGCTGCTAAAATAATAAACAAGCCGGTGAATTTCAAAGCAAAAAACCGCCAATAAAATTGTGGTGAATCTGCTTTTTCTCGGTATAAATTAATTGCAGCAAATACGAGTAAAACTGGAAATAAATAAGCTAAATAGCCCACAATATATAAGCATATATCCGCAAGCCAAGCGCCGACAATGCCGCAGGCATTCGTTACTGTGGTGTTAGTTCCGGTATAAGACCAACTGGGATCATCACTGCTATAGCTAAACAATGCCGCAAGAAAAAAAGCACAGCTTACCAATACAAAAGTCAATGTACCTTCACGTACGCGACTACGAATTTTAAGGGTAGTTTCCTGATTAACGGGTACTTGTTTTTTTGCTTGACGGATTTTCCGTGAACGCTTGCTGGCCATTTTTCCAAATTACTCCTTTTATGCCCTGCCTACTGCACAGACAAATTAAATTGCGCTAATATACCATGCTTTTATGTAGGTAGTCTTGTGGCTAATGTAAATATTTTACGAATATCAACTAAAATAGGTTCACTATGTTAAATGAAAAACCGATCCACCACCGTCTTATTATCCTTGGTTAAAGGCAGGCTGGCTATACGGCC
>CAYSGV010000029.1:0-14722 GCA_964430685.1 uncultured Gammaproteobacteria bacterium | reverse complement strand
GCCTTTGCGCGTGGGTTAAATCCCATTGTTGTTGTTAATAAAGTAGATAGGCCTGGTGCCAGACCAGAATGGGTAGTCAATCAAGTCTTTGAATTATTCGACCGCTTGGATGCCACCGAACAACAACTCGATTTCCCAGTTGTTTATACTTCTGCGCTAAAAGGTTATGCCACCCTAGACTTAAATGTGCAAAATGATGATATGCGACCCTTATTTGAAACCATCGTCAAGCATGTGCCCGCTGCCGATGCGGATGCTTCAGGTCCATTGCAAATGCAAATTAGTACACTGGATTACTCACCTTATGTGGGCACCATTGGTATTGGACGCATTCGCCGCGGCACCATCAAACCCAATTTAAATATCACTGTTATTGATCGTGAAGGGAACACCAGAAATGCGCGTATTTTACAAGTCATGCGCTACTTAGGCTTATCACGTTATGAAGTCAATGAGGCGATGGCAGGCGATATTATTGCCCTATGTGGCATTGAGAAATTACATATTTCCGATACGCTTTGCGATCCAAATAATGTAGAAGCGCTGCCTGCTTTGACTGTGGATGAACCAACTGTACAAATCACCATGCAACCCAACGATTCACCTTATGCTGGCCGCGAAGGTAAATTTGTAACCAGTAGGCAAATTCGTGATCGTTTATTTAAAGAATTATTGTACAACGTTGCATTACGCATTGAAGAAACGGATAGTCCAGAAAAATTACGCGTCTTTGGCCGCGGTGAATTACATTTAGGCATTTTAATTGAAACGATGCGCCGCGAAGGTTATGAAATGGCGGTATCACGCCCAGAAGTTATTTTAAAAACCATTGATGGTGTTGTTTGTGAACCTTTTGAAATCATGACAGTTGATGTTGAAGAACAACATCAAGGTAGTGTGATGGAAGTATTGGGTTCACGTAAGGGTGAATTACGTAATATTGTACCAGATGGCAAAGGTCGTGTGCGTTTAGAATATCGCATTCCCACACGCGGTCTCATTGGTTTCCATACTGAATTTCTCACCATGACAGCAGGCAGTGGTTTAGCGTTTCATATTTTTGATGGTTACGCTCCACAGCTCAAAGGCGGTGTTGCCAAACGTAAAAATGGTGTGCTTATTTCGAATGCAGCTGGAAAAGCAACAGCGTATTCATTATGGAATTTACAAGATCGTGGACGCATGCTCATTCATCCACAAACAGAAGTGTATGATGGCATGATAATTGGTATACACAATCGCGATAATGATTTAGTGGTGAATGTGATCAAAGGCAAACAATTAACCAATATTCGCGCCGCTGGTTCAGATGAAAATATTATTTTAACGCCCCCTGTTATTTTTACTTTAGAACAAGCACTCGAGTTTATTGAAGATGATGAGTTGGTTGAAATTACACCCAAATCCATTCGTCTGCGCAAAAAATTACTTAAAGAACATGAACGCAAACGTGCCGACCGTAGTGAAAAAGATTAGTGGATTTAGGGTATACGCCATCATTGAATTGTAGTGCAGCCTTATTGCAGCCACAAAATATAGTATACCCCAAAATTTCAAGTCATATTTCGCATTGACAGCTTGCACAATGCGTCTAAGCTTATCAGGTTTCAGGTAATCATAATAACGATCGTGCATTCATGTTTTAGGGGTATTTTTTTAAACGGAATTAAATGGGGTAGCATTATGCCAGCCGAACAAATATATCAAATGTTTCAGAAAGACTGTGAATTGTTTTTGCAATTAAATGATGTACTCAACAAAGAACGTAAAGCCATCGATAAAAATGATTTCGATGAACTTACCAAGCTCGAAGAAAGAAAACACGAAATCCAAGCACAGCTAGAAAGCAATCAACATAAACGCAATGATTTTTTCCAAGA
Source organism: uncultured Gammaproteobacteria bacterium (assembly GCA_964430685.1). Taxonomy (GTDB): domain Bacteria; phylum Pseudomonadota; class Gammaproteobacteria; order CAYSGV01; family CAYSGV01; genus CAYSGV01. Next base: position 12,842 of record CAYSGV010000029.1, on the reverse strand, counting down.
ACGTGGTTTTGTTGAATCACCAGAAAGTATGCAACGCTTTATTAACCATGGTCCTACTTATTTGCGACCTGCATTTGAACAAGTCTGGCAAATTTGGCAAGCAGACGCAAAAAAAACAAAAGATGAAAACAACATTATTTCGCAGTTGCTCACTTCATATATGAATACGCGTGGGCAAAAGCAATCTGAACATGAACATGCTACTGCACATTCAAATTCTAACCGCTCATCAAGCAAAGTTGAGCTGTCAACGAGTTTTACTTAAGTTTGTTCTTTGTAGCGCTTCCAGAGAAGCGCTACAAAGACTACCCACCGTGCAATTATTTTAGTTACCTGTGAGGAATACTGTAGTCTGTGGTCTTTCTACTATCGCATCTGCTCCTGACGCTACTGATGCCGTATCTGAAACCAATAATTCTCTTTCTTGATCACTACCACGCGAACGGTTTCCCCAAGGCAAACAACAGGAAAATAATTTAAATGGCGTTATATAGTCACTACCAAGTAATGGTTGTTGACCTCGTTCTGCCTGACTTTCTATATCCCCCTTTTGATCAATTGGAAACGTAATGACAGACATTCTGGATAATGAATCGTGTGTCGATATTTCTTTAGAATCGACTGTTATCGCTACTGGTTGCGGACAAAAACAGGATGCAAAACCATTAGCAATCTTTTTGCCAATAAATCCAAAAAATGTAACTGCTCCGGCGCCAATAAAACTAGCCACAACACACAAACTTATATCGACTAAAAGTGCTATAGTGCTATGTCCCGTTAAATATGTCACGAGTGTTGATGTTGTTTCAATATTAATTTTATCGAAAATAAATGCTAATGGTGATAATCCACATGCATGTAAGATTAAACTTACCGTAACACCAAGAATAATTAAACCAAGTAATAGACCAAGCGTAAGAATTGCTTTACGATGACGTTGCCAGAATGAAGGTTCACGGTGGCCTGGTGCAGTTTTTAAAGCTTCCCTCACCTGTGGTAGATGTTGTCCTAATATAGTAATAGCGGCATCATTTATTTCACTGTTATCGTCTTGTTCATTTTCTTCTACAGCTAATGTTTGCATTACTCGTGCGCTTTCACCCAGCTGGCAGAGATAAGTATTGCTTCGACTTCGTGAAAAGATGTCAACAAAGACACTGAGAGTACCACGATCATTCACTGCAGCAAATTCTATTTTTCTTTGTTCAAACTGTTCTCTTAAATCGTATAGATCTACTTTCAATCTTGCGAGTAGAGCATCTTGATTCGGATCGTTATATACAGATTGCACATCAAAATCCTGATTGGGTAACCCCAAATTAATACTGGTTAAATAAGTTCTTATTTGTTCGCGCTGCTGTCGATTTTCACGTAATGAAATCTCAGCAAAAATACGTGCATTTACCGAGTTAGCTCTAGAACTAATAATAATTTCTTGTTTTTGTAAATTCCTAAGTAAGTCTACAGCAACATTTTGCAACTCCGTTTTAATTGGCTGCATGTGCTGAATTAAATTATGTGTTCGCGCAACGATACGTTGATGCGCATGTTCAACAGAGAGTTGAAATATTTTTTTTGCCGCCTGTGGTTGTAAATCGCGGCAGAGTGCTTTGGGTACAGCAAATATTAGGCCATCAGGTAATACAATTTTGGAAAGATGGTTTTGACTACATTCGACAACTCTAAGCAAATCCACAATAGCGCGTTGGCTACGACTGACCAATACCCAATCTGGATGGAGATAACCTTCGATTTGATAGGCGCCGGGTGCACAAGGATAGCACCGAACATCTACCATTCGTTCACCCTGTTTTATTGGGTGACATAATTGAAAAAACAGTACCGTAGGCCGCCCATAAAGCGTTTGAAACCAGTTAAAGAGAGCAACTGATTCTGCATCCGTGTATAAAAGTTGTTTCAAATTCGTGACGCGTTGAAGGTTGCGCATATGTTTAGCATGGGAAGCATCATGCTCACCAGGTGGCGGTGCTTCTGCAGCCTGAAACAATGGTACTAGTGCTTCGACAATTCCTGCTCGTCGGTGTGATTTTTCGTGGCCAAGTTCAGTAGTTAACCATTGCGCAAAACTTTCGCTATGCGCCACTTCATCGGCAGCATTTGTATTGAGATAAGTAGTTAACTTTTTCTGATAATCAGCAATAGAATGTGGCATGGTGACCTCGATTATAATGTATTATTTTTTATGAATTCATTAGCAGTTCATAAACCTGGTGGAAATGAGGAGAATCGAACTCCTGACCTTCGCATTGCGAACGCGATATTCTACCAATTGAGCTACATCCTCGAATATAACACTATTTCTGTATAAATTTTAACGTGTTTTCTCGAGTGCGATGGTTTTTGCTATTAAGTTTGGTAAAATTGCATAATCATACAAGTCAATACACAAGGCAAACCACATGTTCACAGGCATCATTCAAGATATGGCGCTGGTTAAAAGCGTACACAAAGAACCTGGATTACATAGACTAATTTTAACTACCAATGCCGAGTTCACTGCAGGCTTAACTTTAGGGGGTAGTATCGCCGTTAACGGAGTATGTTTAACCGTTGTTGATTTCAGTCCCAGCGAAATGATTTTTCAAATCATGCAAAGTACTTTGAATTGCACGAATCTTGGTCAATTACAATCTAATGATTGGGTAAATATTGAACGCAGTTTACGTTTAGGCGATGAAATTGGCGGACATTTGATCTCAGGGCACGTCGAAACAACAGCAAAAATTATTACCATTGACAAACCACATGAACTAAATTGGATTTTAACATTACAAACACAGCCACAATGGTTCAAATACATATTTCCCAAGGGATTTATTTGTTTAGACGGTGCGAGCTTAACTATTCAAGAAGTAATCCCCGAGCAGCACACATTTACTGTACATTTGATCCCAGAGACAATCAAACGTACCACTTTTCAGTTTAAAAGCATTGGTGCAAACATCAATGTGGATATTGATAAACAAACCATTGCTATTGTCGATTCGGTCAAAAGGATATTAGCTACTGATGCTACCAAAATATCAACAATAGACTAAACTTAGCGCATTAATAGAGGGAGTAATACACTATGTTTAGATCAAAAGGACCAATAAAATCCAGTAAAATCGCTTTGCTTGGGTGTGTTGCCGCGGTTTTTTGCGTGTTGATTTTAGTGAATACGCCTGTATTTGCAGCAGATATTCACCCGACGGTCATGATCGTCAATATGTCCGTTAACAAGACCACTAAAGCATCCGGCGAAGACGAGGACTATCTCTATATTGCCGAATACGATTCTACGGGGACGACACGCGGTTACACAGTGCCTCGATTACCGCTGACTTGGCCATCCTCGCATGTCCATCAGATTGATGACATACATATTTGGTCTGGTGCATTACGTGATGGACAATCGGTAACCTTAACGATTTCACTCTTATCAGAAAACTTGCCACCCTGGGAAACGGATGATTTGGTCGGTGCCGTGACCCTCAATATGAAAAATCAGAATGGCAAACTCATCAGCCAGTGGAAAATTCCAAATAGCACCGCAGCGCCACAAATTGTTCAAGCGAATGGCCATGCTGTCGAGCGCGTGCTCTTTAATCATGCCAAAGGGAATTATCGTATTGATTTTGCACTATTAAATGAAAAAGAAACCATTCCCGTACCAACAAATAATGAATCACCGATTAAGCCAATAGGAGTTGAATAATCCACCTTACTTCGCGGATACATCGCCTAACCGCTCTTTAGTCCGCGCTACGAAGAGTACTATTGTAATCGCATTAAATCATTGGCAAAGACTTGTGCAATAAAAACAAGCAGTGCGATTAATCCTAAGCGATAGGCTAAAACCTGCACTGCTAATGAAATAGGCCGATGCCGCAGCTTTTCAATCAATAAAAACAATAGATGGCCACCATCCAACCCAGGAATAGGTAATAAATTAATGACACCTAAACTAATGCTCACAAAAGCACCAAAGCCCAAAAACACTTCAAATCCCTGACCTAATGCCAGAAATGCCCCCTGTAAAAGGCTGATTGGCCCGCCCAAACTGAGCATGGGTAATTTACCAACAATCAATTTACCCAGCATGGTTAAATTAAATTGAAAAAAACCAATGGTCTGGTTTAGTCCCATCTCAATAGCCTGGTACCAAGGATATTTTACCAATTGTAGTTTAACGGCCGGCCAAACCATTTGCGGCGGCGACGCGTTAAGCAAATCCAGTGGATCTATCCGCCAAAATAAAAAAGCATAGACAGGAAATCTAATAGAAAGCTCCATTTTCTGTGAACCGCGCAAAATCTGCAGCAGAACTGGTTTTGATGTCGGTAATGCTTTTATTTGTTCACTAAAATCTTCCCAGGTTTTAATTTCTTGGCCGTTTAATTGCAAAATTTGATCACCCACTTTTAAGCCTGCTTTTGCGGCTAGACCATCTGGCTCAACCACTTCCAAAATCGGCGGCACAGGAGGTAAGTAGGGCTTAATCCCTAAACTTTGAATAGGACTTGGATCGACTGGATTCATTTTCCAGTGTGTTAAACTCAAAATTTTGGTTGTGGATTTATTAATGTTTGGATCCAATACAGTCAAAGACATGGTATCGGTATCGCCCACACGTTCGAACATCGCTAATACTACAGCTTGCCAGCCGATCACTGGTTTTTGGTCAACGGCAATAATCTGTTGATCAACTTGCAATCCAGCTTCCGCAGCAATCGAATTTGGCATAATCTTGCCGATCACTGGCTTATACTCCCGAATACCTAATGTAAACATCAAGGCCAACATCAATACGGCCAACATTAAATTCGATCCTGCACCCGCTAACAACACAATCGCCCTTTGCCAAATTGGTTTATTGTCAAAAGCATAGGGTTTATCAGCCGGTGCAACAGGGGCTTCTCGACCGTCCAACAATTTCACATAACCGCCAATTGGCCACAAAGCAATGACATATTCAGTACCGTTTGCGGCTTGCCAACGGAAAATCGGGCGCCCAAAACCAATTGAGAATCGTTTTACTTTAATCGAAAAAAATCTGGCGGCGCAAAAATGTCCCAGCTCATGTATCGTAATCAATACAAAAATCATTAGGACGATTGAAACAAAAAAAAGTATTGGCATGCTAATTTAAGCTCCTTTTAGGAACTCAGGCGACAAAAACAAAACCGTTTGTCCACCCTGCTTAGTTAGATCACTCCAGCTCGAAGCATTAAAGCGCAATTGATAAAGACTGCCCGCAGTTAGAGATGGAAGACTGGTATTGGTCAAATATTGTGTTAATTCGGTTACGCCTGGATTATGACCAATAAGCAATACATGTTGATATTGATCATCAATATCATGCAAAACCTTTAGTAAATCAGCTAATCCAGCATTGTACAGCGCAGCCTCCGGACGTGTTTCAATAGCCGTTTCATAAACCGAAGTAAACTGTTGTGCAGTCATTTGAGTACGTTTCGCTGTGCTGGCAATGACCAATTGTGGGTGAACCGATAATTTCTGGCAATAGCGGCCAACCATTGCTACTTCCTGACAGCCTTCTTCAGTCAATGGTCTTGCAAAATCAACGCCTACTGGTCCATTTTGCATGGCTGCTTTACCATGCCGCATTATATCCAAAATTTTCATACCACCTCGGAATTCAACTTCATAGGCGAATACTCTAAATCAGGACTGTGCGAGTGTCGAGTGTGAAATAGGTTAGTAATCATGCCCAAGATCGCTTACAATGAACACCTTTTCAAGGAGCATCTTTACCTAAAAACGGCAGTTGCTGCTGCTTTCAGTGTGTGAACACTAATTTAAAGGTCATTAAACAAACGATGATCAGAATGATAAATTTTACACTAAAAGAGTTTTGGTCCTCATGGTAGTGCGTGCTAAGCGAACAACAAAACAACCACACTATCGCGTTCTTATTACACAAACGCGCTTATTAGCCACTGCTATTCCGCTTGTGCTAATATTTTTTATCGCATTATCAATGATTATTGTAAATTATTCGCAGGATGAACAACCCCAAACCGTCGTAGAACAGCTACCCAATCCACAAGTAGAAATTCGGCCGCCGTTTAAAATACCGACAACGCCTGTCCAAACAGGTATTCCTTTCAAACCCACCGCAGGCACAGAATGGCAAACGGTCAAAATTAAAGCTGGAGATACCCTATCCACGATCTTTGCCGATTTGGGCATTGACCAACAGACGGTGCGTGATATCAAACTTAAATCTAAAATGCTTGGCCGGCTCAAACCGGGCCAAAAACTGAGTTTGAAACTAAACTCCGATAATCAGCTACAACGGCTTGAATTTAAAGTGAGCCAGCGGGAAAACTTGATTATTACCAAAGTGGGTAAACGATATCAGGCTACATTAGAAAAAATTATTCCAGAGCGCAGCATCAAGTCTGCGCACATACGCATACAACATTCCTTATATATGGCAGCAAAACATGCATCCATTTCTGAAAAGGTAATCTTGCAGTTGATTGATATTTTTGGCTGGGACATCGATTTTACCCGAGACATTCAACCTGGGGATACGCTTGATATTGTATATGAAGCCTTCTCTATCGATAATGAGCCAGCAGGTATTGGTAATGTGATGTATGCCAAAATAAAAAATAATGGCAAAATCTATGCAGCAGTCCGTTACACGAATCCCAAGGGCGTAACGCATTACTATACTCCGGCTGGTAACAGTTTGCACAAAGCATTCTTACGTACCCCGGTCAAATACAGTCACATTAGTTCTTTATTTAATTTAGCTCGTTTTCACCCTATTCTGCACCGTATTCGTGCACATCGAGGCGTCGATTATGCTGCAGCAAGAGGAACACCTGTGAAAAGTGCTGGTGATGGCACTGTGGTATTCACCGGACAAAAAGGTGGTTATGGGAATGTGGTCATTATTAAACATAGCGATACCTATGAAACGCTTTATGCGCACTTAGATCATTTTGCCGCGCGTATGCATCCAGGAAAACAAGTTTCACAAGGAGATATCATTGGTTATGTTGGCAGCACTGGCTTAGCCGATGGCCCCCATTTGCATTATGAATTTCATATTAATGGCGTACATCAAAATCCGCTGAGTGCCAAAATTCCACGTACGCTCCCCTTACCCAAGGCTTATCTCGCTGACTTCCGTAAGAAAACAAAATTATTGCTTGCGGCAGCTAATCAAAGACAATTGGACAATGATTGAGTCTGATTCCACCGTAGCTTAACGTGAAAATCTGTTATTCCGGTTTCCTGTCATTGCGAGGGTGTTCTACCATTAAGCTATAAGTAGATGAAATCCACATCGCCCGTGGCAATCTCATAAATAATACTTCATAGGTGGAGATTGCCACGGGCGGCATAGATTTTAGTGTAATTCGCATTTATGAGAAATGCTCTCTCGCAATGACAGAGAAAATTAGATGTACAATGACATGGAAAATTCTATAGACAAAGACAAATAATATTAGGCGTACAAAGAAAAATGTTAGCAGGCTGATTCAAACGCGAATGAGTCTATTCGATAAATTGTTTTATTATTAATGAAATTTTTATGGTTTTATAAGAAAATTAATATGTAAACTGGGTGAGCGGTTGAGCAAAACCCAGTCTACATAAAATAGTAAATAGAAGAAAATAGCAGTATACTAGGCTTCTTCTTCTTCTAGTTCCTCACCCATTAACGTGCACCCAGCAACCTGGCTTTTCAATTTGTTACTTGCTCTAAAGGTTACCACACGCCTTGGTGTAATCTCATAAGGTTCGCCAGTACGGGGATTACGACCTGGTCTTGCGCCTTTATCTCTTAATTTAAAAGTGCCGAAGCCGGATAACTTTACTTCTTCATTACCAGCTAATGCATGTATGATCACATCAAAAAAGAGCTCTACCAAGACTTTTGACTTGTAACGACTGACACCTATTCTCTCAGCCAATGAAGACGCTATATCCGCTTTTGTTAGTGCCATGCTCATCAACCACTTATTTTGATTAAAATTATTACATCCAGGAAGCTCTGGGTTTGTTCATATTGAAACTGAAATTCGCTCATTTCCTTATTAACTCCTGATCACTCCCTGACCCAAGCTAAGCATCTTAGCCCTATTTTACCAGGTATTGCAACAGATATTTGCAAACCTGGGCCCATCCAATCTGGAGGCATTATAGCCATTTTTATCAGTTATGGAAATTAATTGTTGAATAAAGTCATAAATATATGAAAATGTAGGTCGCTAGGATCCCCTCTCATCCGAGGCCTCGCCGCCATAGCGGTAACCAAGGCTCATCTTGAGGGAATCAACAGTATTGGGAATTGCAGATCCTTATGATGAGAAAGTACTAAAAGATAAGATTCTCATCACTATGGCGATACGGCTGCAGCTATTGATTTTCTTTTTCCTGCTTGTCGTCCACAGAAAATGAAGAACCACAGCCACAAGTTGTTTTGGCATTTGGATTACGGATAATAAAACGTTCACCTTGTAAATCTTTTTTATAATCAATTTCTGCATTGCGCAAGTATTGAAAGCTAATTGGATCAACTAATAATTTAACCTCAAAGCTTGATTCAGTAGCCGTTACCGCGTTTTTCTTAACAATAACATCATCTGCTGCTATTTCTTCATCAAAGGTAAAGCGATATTGCAAACCTGAGCAACCACCACCTTCGACATAAACACGTAAATTTAAATCAGGATTATCTGCAGACAGTTGCAGTTCGTGTAATTTTTGTACAGTGCTATCGGTTAATAACATGCTCATCGTTTAGTCCCCTTTGTCTGTATCCTCAACAAAAAAACTTTCACCACAACCACAAGCACCCTTTTCATTGGGATTATAAAATTTCATTGTGCCGCCAATGCCTGTGTGTTCATAATCAATTTGTGTGCCTTTTAAGTATCCTAGATGCTCATTCGCTACGACAATACAAACTTTATCAGTAATTTGAAAAATTTGGTCTGCTTGGTCTGCCTGTTCGACAAAATTTAAAACATAGGTTAAACCTGAACACCCAACTTTTTTCACCCCCAAACGAACGCCGATATAAGATTGGCCCTGTTCGTTTAACTGAGCCTCTATATATTTTAAAGCAGTAGGGCTTAAGCTAACTTCTTTCTGTGTCGATACGCTGGTCATTGCGCTCACCTCTATACTTGTCGTCAATATATTCGTAGCGCGGTCTTAGGAGCTTTGGGCTCCGTGTCCGCGGATTATATGTATGTTTCGCGGACATGGAGCCCAAAGCTCCTAAGACCGCGCTACGAAGAGTGATATAGCTTCCCTTAAAACATATACTTATGAATATTATATCAGAATTCATACTAACTAGGGCAAATATGCTCTCTTAAATTCAATATTTCTCGCCGCAAAATGCTAATGGTATCTATTATTTCTTGCTCTGTGGTAAAACGCCCAAAACTCAAACGCAATGAACTGTTTATCAATTCTTCTGGTACATCCATTGCAGTTAACACAGCTGAAGGGGTTTGTTTGGCTGAATGGCAAGTAGAACTTGTCGATAAAGCTAATTGATTGAGCGCCTTGATTAACATTTCTCCGGCCACATCTTTTACACTAATATTCAATATACCTGGTACGCGCTCTGCTTGCGCACCATTAATGAATATGTCATTTAATTGTGCTAATCCTTGCGATAATAAATCATTCCATTTCGAAATTCGTAAACTTTCCTCCGTGAGTAAAAGTTGCGCGAGCTTAGCTGCATATCCCATACCCACAATTTGATGCGTAGCCAATGTTCCTGCACGCATGCCGTTTTCCTGCTCACCACCGACTAATATAGGCTTTAAACGAATGCGCCTATTACGATTGATGTATAAAGCACCCACACCTTTAGGCCCATAAATTTTATGAGCTGAAAGCGATAGTAAATCCGCGCCTAATGCATCAACATCTATGGGTATTTTTCCTGCTGCTTGTACAGCATCAATATGAAAAACGATGTGACGTGCGCGTGTTAATGCACCAACACGCGCGCAATCTTGAATGACGCCTGTTTCATTGTTTACCAACATTTGACTCACTAAGATGGTATCAGAGCGAAGTGCTTGCTCAATACTTTGGCTGGTAACAATGCCATCGCGATTAGGCATTAAATAAGTAACCTCAAATCCTTCCGATTCCAATTGTTTACATGCTCGTAAAACGGAAGGATGTTCAATTTTTGTCGTTACAATATGTTTACCTTTTGTTGCGTTAAAACGTGCTGCACCTAAAATGGCTAGATTATTCGCTTCTGTTGCACCAGAGGTAAAAATAATATTTGCTGTTGCTGCGCCCAAAAGTTGTGCAACCTGTTTACGCGCTTCTTCTATTGCTTTGTATGCCGTTTGACCATAATGATGGAGTGCATGTGCATTTCCATGTGCATACGGTTGTTGCATACACTCTAACATCGCAGCAATTACTTTTGGGTCGATTGGTGTCGACGCTGCATAATCAAGATAAATTGGCATGGCTTTCATTTTTTATCACCTTTTTTAGCTGCATGCACACGTCGCGGCATTTGCATTATTTCTGTGCAAATGCCGCGTAAAATTTGTACTTCTGTTTTTTCCAAATGCGCTCGATTAAATAATCTAATTAACCGCTGCATCAATAAACGCGGCGCTTTTGGATCTAAAAATTCCGTATGGGTTAATGCCTCTTTTAATTGTTGATAAAATCCGGTACATTCTGCAGCCGTGGCCAGTGCTTGTTGTTTGGGTTGCGCAGTGGCTATGGGTGTAAGTGCAATACTTAACTCATAGCAAATTAATTGCACCGCTTGGGCGATATTTAATGAAGAGAAATTTTGCACCGTTGGAATTTGCACTAAATAATGGCACAAATTACATTCATCATTCGTTAATCCAGAACGTTCACGACCAAAAATAACTGCACATTGTTTGCCAACATCATCTTGCTGCATCTTTTCTGCAAATTGACGCGGAGAGAATACTGGCCAAGGAAAATCACGACTGCGTGCCGAAGTACCTACTACAAGCTCACAGTCAGCAATAGCCGTGGCTAAATCTGGGACGACATGTGCTTGTTCTAAAATTGATAGGGCGCCTGATGCGCGCGCAACGGCTTGGGCATGTGGAAAACGTTTGGGATTAACCAATGTTAAGCGTTGCAATCCCATCGTCATCATGGCACGTGCAGTAGCACCGATATTTCCAGGGTGACTGGTTTCGACCAAAACAATGCGTATGTGGTTTAACATAGAGTTCTTTAAGTATAAAGGTGAAGGTGATGGTTTCGCTAAGATTATACCATTCGTCTACTCAGATGCGAAAGTGGCGACAACCGGATGAGGTCTTTATATCATTATTTACTTCATTTAGTTGGTTTCGGCTTCTTGTCTTTATCTTCAAGAAGTAATAGCTCAGTTGGTTGCCATGGTGCAGTTGCCCCCATAAGCAGATGTCGATTCGCTCCTACAGACGGCGAGGCCTGAAGCATTGCCGTCGAATTTGGAACCACAGCTTCTATTGGTGCTGCAGTAAAGACTCTAGTAAAACCTCTATTCAGAGTCCCAGGATCATCTGGGATTTCCGCTGGTGTTGGCAATGAAGGTGTTCTTATATCCCTATCCACAATACTATTCAATTCACTGAACACATAATCGGTTTGTGCATTAATTCCTTCATATTCGCCTTCCAGCTGCGCGGCACGTGCTTCTAAATTATTCACTAAGCGATTATCACGACCTAGTTGATCATTATGGAAATAACGTACACATTTAAAAATAGCCATGCCTATACCTACAGCAGTACCGATGAGCACAAAAGGTAAAGTAACATGTGCGCCCGCTGCTAGAAATATAATTGCTGGCACAAGAAAGTAACTGATTAGTACAAAGTTACTGAGTAATGAACCTGATCCAAATCCATCAATAAAGGCAATGAGGCCACCACAACATTTATTAAACACCGATCGGATACCAGCACTTCTTGTGGGTAAATCATAGCCAGTACGCGCATAACCATCATCTTCATAAGCAAAAACACCAAAAGCTTTACCTCGTCGACCATCAAATTTTGGATAAGGCATTGCTTGTGCCTTGGTTAATAACGCACGTAATTGTTCAGCTTTATGTTCATTTTTATTTTGTTCGTAATGCGCAATCAGCGCCTTTATGGTTGTACGCATTGCTTTGAGCGCTTTTTCCTGCTTTTTAATTTCAGCGGCATAGATAGCAAAATCATCTTCACATTTAACATAGCGATTCGTAGCGAGCTTGTTTTCTTTTTCATTAACTTGTGCCACTAAATCCTGGTGCTCTTGACTAAATTGGCGATAGCGATGAATGCCCATAATAACACCAACAGCAAGCACAATGGCCATCGCAGTAAAAATGAGTGGTATATTAAACGCAGCACCAACGGTAAACATTGCCCAAGTTGGATTTAACGCATGGAATGCGATTTGCAGAAAATCTGTGACAACCCAAACAGCAATACCGGTAATGATTGCACCAAAACTAAATCCACTAACTATTCCTAAAAACTTCTTGAATCCAGAAGTTTGCGTAACAGCAGCTTGCCCTTTGATGCGTGCAAAGATATCTTTAACTTGCTCATCTCGTTTCTTTGCTTTAGCTGCAATTTTAGCTTTTACCGGCGCAAAATGTTGTACATCATTTTTATTGGCAAGATTGAACATTTGATTTAAACGTTCAATACGTGTTTCGAGCGTCGTAAATATGCGATGTGCATTGGAATGATGTGGCAGCTTACTATATTTTTCTTTCACAACCTTGGCTAATTCAAGTTCACGATAAAATTGTAAGGTTGCACGTGCAGCATCTTCAC